>JBEDKT010000134.1:0-12078 GCA_041172025.1 Bacteroidota bacterium | reverse complement strand
GTTTATATATTAATGCCTACTCACATGGAAGCAAGAATAACCACATTGAAGTACACGACCGCAAGCTACTTTTAGAAAAAAGGGAGCTAAAAAAGATAGAAGCACAAACCAAGGAAAAAGGTTTCACCATAGTTCCATTGCGTATATTCTTCAACGAAAAGCATTATGCTAAACTTGAAATTGGCATTGGAAAAGGAAAGAAAGAATACGACAAGCGAGAGACAATTAAAAACCGTGATGTTGACAAAGAAATTAAGCGCTTGCTAAAACGTTAGCAGAAGCTAGTCGTACTTTGTTTTTTGTTCCTCCTTATAATTCAACTGCTCTTGCAAGGAATCGGGATGTGGACGATGCGTTGTTGCATAGGCAACACCTAACAACACCACAAAAATGCCGAAAGACCAAATAATTTCAATTGGTATTATCCAATAGCCCATTAACTTATTTATTTTAACACGCTCTGGAGCGCTTAATTCATAAATCACTTCCACACCTGAACCAATTTTTGAAGCGTATTCTTTTTTATCCAATAGCATAAAATGTGGAATCCCGTATTCTGAATATTCGGCAACCAAACTATCCCCTTTCATTTTAATTATAGCAGGTGTAGTTTCGCTATCGAAAAAATCGGGCTGCCTGCTAAAGGGCAAGTACACTAAAAAGCAAGCGATAAATAATATAATGGAAGATTTAATCAAACTATGATTCGTTTTACGAAAAAAGAGTCCCAAATAAACAGGACTCTTTTTCTATATTTTTAAATGGCTTGCTGAATAAACAACATCACCTATTTTTATATTTATGCCAAACTTCTGAAATCCACAGGCACCAACTTACTCACCCCTGGTTCTTGCATGGTCACACCATAAATTACATCCACCGCACTCATAGTTTGTTTATTGTGTGTTACAATAATGAACTGCGAATTATCACTGAATTTTTTAATCATTTGGGTGAACTTACCTACGTTAGCGTCATCCAATGGTGCATCTACCTCATCCAGAATACAGAATGGTGCTGGCTTAATTAAGTAAATCGCAAATAACATGGCAGTTGCAGTTAAGGTACGTTCTCCACCACTCAACTGGCTTATTGAAGAAGGGCGCTTTCCTTTAGGGCGAGCAACAATCTCCACAGCAGTGTCTGCTAAGTTATCAGGGTCAACCAATATTAAGTCACATGAATCTTCTTCAGTAAATAAGGCTTTGAATACTTTTTGGAAGTTTTCACGCGCAGTATTGTAAGTTTCTAAGAATGCTTGGTTTGCAGTTGCTTCTACTTCTTGAATAGTTTGTAATAAACTTTCCTTTGCAGTGACAAGGTCATTCTTTTGTTCTAAAATAAAGTCATAGCGCTTCTTCATTTCAGTATAGGCTTCAATTGCTGTTGGGTTTACTTCACCCATATTTTCTAAGCGCTTCTTCATCTTCTCAGCGCTTACTTGTAATTCTTCTAAAGTTTCTTCAGTTTGACGGCCTTTGTCCAATACTTCTTCTAATTCTACTTTAAATTCGACACTCAAACGTTCTTTCATGCCAGACAATTGCAACTTTAAATTGTTCAACTTGTCCTTAATTTCATTAATCAACTGGTCAACTAATTCCTTAGACTTAATTTGTAACCTCACTGCACTTTCTTTTTCTTGCAGGTCGTTACGTAATGTATAATAAGCCTGGTCAGCTTCGTTTAACTTAAGTTCTTCTTCTTCCTTAGTTTTAATTAACTGCACTAATGCTTCCGTAATTTCGGTTAACTGTTCGCGACTTTCTACAATAGCCGTTGTTGCTTCTGTTAATTGAACGGTGTTGGTTTGAATTTGTGCATGTAAATCATTTAATTGATTTTCCTTAAACACAACTTCTTGTTGTAAAGATTCTATCTTACTTAATTGCTTCGTTAATTGTAAATTCATTTCATTGAATTCACCCGATGCTAAATGGTAAGCTTGCTCAGCTGCTTGGTAGGCTAATTCAATTGCTTCCAATTGCGCCTGTGTTTCGTGTAAAGAAACATTCAATGATTCCAATGCTAACCTTGTATCGGCAATGGCTGCATGTTCTTGAGCCATTTTTTCGGCATATTCTTGCAGTTTAACTACAGCGTTTGCTTGAGCCGATTGCAAATTCTCTAACCTATTCTTGTTCGCAAATACTTCATTAATTAAAGTATTTATTGCTTGTTCGGTAGCACGTATTTCATTTTCTTTTAACAACTCATTGAATTGTAAAACAGAACTATGTTGCTTTTGTATTTGTTCCTTTAATTCAACAACTACTTTTTCTTGGGACTGGATGTCTTCTAATAATTTTTCTAAATTCTTAGCGCGTCCAATTTTCTTACCCTCAAACATGCCAACACTTCCGCCTGTTAAAGTGTATTTACCTTTAACATACTTTCCTGTTTTTTCTAAAATCACCCCTGTGCTGCTAGCTTCAAGTGCTGCTTCATTTTCAGCTATAAAAACATTACCCAATAAATGAGTAGCTAAAGCTGCATACTGTGCATCAAATTCAATAACCGACAATGCGGCAATTGTATTTGCTGGAGCTGTTTCTGCTTTTGCACCAGCTAACTGATCCAAAAGGAAGAAATTTGCCTTTCCTTTTTTATGCTCGTCTAACAAATGAACCGCTTGCATACCTTCTTTCAAATCGTTAACTACGTAATAGTTTAAGTAAGGCTCCAATACATTCTCCACTGCTGTACGGTATGCTTCTTGTACGTAAAGTATATCAGACAAAATAGGCGCATTGTGGTTCCAGCCAGTATTTTTATGTAAGAACTTAACACTCTCTGGATAGCCTTCCATAGAATCTACCAAGCTCTTCAATAAATCGTATTCGTTCTTTTTTGCGTCTAATATTCTTGTTTGGTCAGCTAATTTTGACCTTAATAATTCCAGTTGAGCTTGAGTTTCAAAAATTGCTGCTTTTGCTTGCTCGTGTTGAGCTTGTAATTCAGCTAGGGTCGCTTTTTTGGCACCTAAGTCAATTTCCTTAGTTTCTAGTTGCACTGTTAAGTCAGCAATTTGACTAACTCTGTGCACTTGCTCTTCTTCAATTTGGTGATGACTTCTTTGGATATTTTGGATAGAAGTATCAGAAACGGCTACTTTCTTTTCGGCATCAAACTGGCCTCTTTGAATTTGTTGGTACTGCTGGCGTAAACCGTCCAACACTACTCTTTGGTCATCAAACTGCGCACGTTTATTTGTTAATTCAGTTTGGGATTGTTCTACCCTATTTTTAAAATCATGGTATAATTTCTCTTCGTCAATTACTTGCAATTTTGTGTATTCAATAGAATCACCAATTGTTTTTAATTGTCCTTCTGCTCTTTCTAAAAATTCTTTTAAGTTCGACTCCTTGTCATTTAAATAATCAAGGCGTTGTGCTGCTAAATTTTTATCGTTTTCCTTTGTCCTTAAAGTTTGTAATTTCTCGTTAAACTCATGTTGCAAACTTTGCAAGTTCTTTTCTTTCTCAATAAAAACAACACGGTCTTTTTCTAATTCCGCTTCTTCTAAAGCTATTGTTGCTTCTAATTGGAATTTCTTATCTGTTTCTGTTTCTTGTTGCTCTGTAAGCTCCTTATAGCTAAGGTTAAACCCTTCTAAGGAAGCAATTGCTAATTCAATAGCAGTGGCTTGGTAATCCTTTTTAATTTCAAAATACTTCTCTGCTTTCTTAGCTTGGTTTTCTAAAGTTTTTAATTGGTTATTAATTTCAAATAACAAATCCTCAATTCTAGACAAATCCATTTCAGTAGCATCTAACTTATTCTTCGCTTCCTTCTTTCTAGTTTTGTAAATGGTAATGCCCGCTGCTTGTTCCAACATGCGTCGGCGGCTATTATCCTTATCCTTGATAATATCATCTACCATTCCTAATTCTATGATAGCATAACTGTCTGTACTCACACCCGTGTCCATAAATAAGTTATGGATATCCTTTAAACGGCAAGCAACATCATTTAAACGATATTCACTTTCCCCATTCTTGTAGAAACGACGTGTTACAGATATTGTGCTGAATTCTGTAGGCAATAAATTTTTTGTATTCTCGAAGGTCAACGTTACTTCGGCCATGCTGCTCGCATTTCTAGTCTTGCTTCCGTTGAATACAAGAGAGTCCAAATTTTCACTTCTTAAAGCTGAAATTTTCTGCTCCCCTATTACCCACCTGATACTATCGATGATATTACTTTTACCACATCCGTTTGGCCCAATAATGCCCGTTATGCCTTCGTCAAAACTTACTATAGTTTTGTCAGCAAAACTCTTGAACCCTTTGATTTCTAATGACTTTAGTCTCACTTTCTTTGAACTTTAAAATTGTCTGCGAACTTATGAAAAAGACGCTAGAATTCAAAGAAAATTAGGCCTTTTCGACAAGGCGGCCGCCTTCTGTAGTGAGGGTTCTTGACGGAAACTTGTTTACCACCATGAAATCGTGGGTTGCCATTAGTATGGCTGTGCCGTCGTCTTTGGCGATTTGGAACAATAATTGCATGATTTCGTCGCTTGTTTCGGGGTCTAAACTGCCTGTTGGCTCGTCTGCAAGTATCAATTTAGGTGAATTAAGAAGGGCACGGGCGATATCTACCCTTTGTTGCTCCCCACCACTCATTTCAAATGTCATTTTAAACCCTTTATTCTTAAGTCCTACTTTAGTGAGGACATCTTCTATTTTTTGCTCAATTAGCTTTTCGTCCAACCAACCGGTTGCTTTTAGGACAAAACGAAGGTTTTCGTGCACATTTCTGTCGGTCAATAATTGAAAATCTTGAAAAACGATCCCCAAATTTCTCCTTAAAAATGGCAATGTCTTCCAGTCCATTTGTTTTAAATCAAAGCCAACCACCTTGCCATTGCCTTCCGTTAAGGTAATTTCGCCATATAAGGACTTCAATAAACTACTCTTTCCTGTACCAGTTTTACCTACTAAATACACAAACTCACCCCTTTGAACGGTCAAATTCACATCCTGTAAAATCAAATTTCCACTTTGATAAATATTGGCATTTTGCAGTTGGATTACAATTTCACTCATGGTAAATTATGTTTGTTTGTGATTTTTTGAGACAGTTGCCTGTATAATTTATTTAAACAATTAGTATAAAATTAATAGCTAAAGTTTTCAGTACCAAAACTTCCTTTTATTACAAGTTCCTTTGTAGCAGCAGCTTCTACCCTACCAATAACCTGTGCATCAATATTAAAAGTTTTAGCTAATGCAATTAATGCTGGCGCTGCAGCTTCGTCGGTAAAAATTTCTAAACGGTGTCCCATATTAAAAACCTGGTACATTTCCCTTGCATTGGCGCCTGAATTTTCTTGTATTAATTTGAATATTGGAGGCGTTTCCATTAGGTTATCCTTAATGATACACATTGGGCCAGGCAAGTATTTCATGCATTTTGTTTGTCCGCCACCACTGCAATGTATCATCCCTTTTACTGCGTCAAAATGTGCACCAAGGATAGCTTTAACCAAGGGCGCGTAAGTCCTGGTAGGACTTAGTAATAACTTACCTACTGAAATAGCACCATACCCAGGAATTGTTATTTCATCGGTCATTTTATTCTTGCCTATATAAACAACTTCATTCGGTAAACTTGGTTCGAATGTTTCAGGATATTTTGTAGCATATTCTTTACTCAATACATCGTGCCTTGCACTAGTTAAGCCATTGCTTCCAAGGCCGCTATTGTAGGCCGTTTCATAAGTTGCTTTACCAGCACTCGAAAATCCAACGATCACTTGCCCTGGAGCAATTAGGTCGTTGGTAATTAATTTAGACTTAGGCCAACGTGCAGTCATAGTGCCATTTACAGCAATAGTGCGCACCACGTCCCCAACATCAGCGGTTTCGCCTCCTAACAATTCAATATTAACACCAAAAGTTTTTAACGTATTAAAAAAACCTTGTGTACCATTTATTACCACACTTAAAACTTCCCCATTAATAACTGATTTATTCCTATCTATTGTTGAAGAAAATAATATTTGATCATAAATACCTACACATAGCAAATCGTCCAAGTTCATTGCAATTGCGTCCTGTGCAATTCCTTCCCATACACTTGCATCCCCCGTTTCCTTCCAATAAATATAGGCTAGTATACTTTTGGTACCAGCTCCATCTGCATGCATGATATTTATATAGTCCGACTGGCCTCCTAAAAAATCGGTATATAATTTACAAAAAGCATTTGGATACAATCCTTGGTCCAAATGTTGGATAGCGGCGTGAACTTCTTCTTTTTGTGCGGAAACACCGCGTTGGGCATACAATGACATTCTTGAAAATTGGTTTGTGCGACAAAGGTACAATTGTTTTACATTTGTGCCATATTTAGCAAGAGAAGATGAAGGTCCATTACGATTTAAAACATTTACCCACTTTTAAGCATGCTGTTATTACAACAGGGGCTTTTGATGGCGTGCATCGCGGCCACCAGCAAATAATCAATAGGATGAAGGCTATTGCAGGGGAAGTGAATGGCGAAACTGTTATTATTACCTTCCATCCCCATCCCCGAAAGATAACTTCCTCCGTGCCAGGTGAGATTAAACAATTAACCTGCCTAAATGAGCGTATTGAATTATTAAAAAAAGCCGAAATAGACCATTTGGTGGTAGTTAATTTTGACCATAGCTTTTCTAATTTAACTGCTGCGGAATATATACAACACTTCCTTTACGATCACTTTCACCCACATACTATTATAGTTGGTTACGACCACCGTTTTGGAAAAGGAAGAACAGGAAATTTTGATTTACTTAAACAATTTGGTGCTTCATTGAATTTTGCTGTGGAAGAAATAAATGAACAACTAGTTGGTGATGAAATTGTAAGTTCAACCCATATCAGAAATTACTTAGCCGACAAGAATATTAAACAAGCAAACGAACTTTTAGGCTATCCTTACTTTTTTGAAGGCTATGTGGTAAGAGGCAATCAAATTGGCCGCACCATTGGTTTTCCTACTGCTAACCTGCATATTAACGACGAAGAAAAACTAATTCCCTCCAACGGTGTTTACGCGGTTAGGGTAAGCGGTACTTGTTTCGAAAATAGGACTTTAAACGGAATGATGAATATTGGTATTCGCCCAACCGTTGATGGACAGAAAAAAGTAATTGAAGTAAATATTTTTGAATTTGATGCAGATATTTACGAACAAAATATTACGGTACATGTATACGATTTCATTCGAGGCGAAGTTAAGTTTAACGGACTAGATGCACTTAAAGCGCAATTAAACGAAGACAGAATAACAACGGCTGCTATTTTGAGCCAATATCCATAATTTTAACTACCAATTCTTTTAGTAAGTCGGCGTCTGAATTTGAGGCGTCATTAATCCCAATTACACGTAGGTTATAACCATGAATAAGCAATAGTATGTTTTCCACTTTAGCATAAGAATAATGCCTAGTAGCTGCCATATAATTTTTCACGGCAAAGGGCGAAACCCCTATTTCTGAAGCAATCCTTTTTTCGTCCTGTGTTCCCATACCATAAATGGCATATACCCTGCTAAAAAAAGCATACAGCGTGGGCAGGATTAATTGAATAGGTGCCGCTTTATTATTTGACTCGAAATATTGAATCATCCTAATGGCCTTGGGGAAATTCTTTTGTGCAACCGACTCCTGAAATTCAAAAGCGTTATATTCTTTACTTATGCCAATATATTTTTCAATATCGTCTTCGGTAATTTTTTTTCTGTCTCCTAAATTAACAGTGAGTTTTTCTAATTCGTTCTGAATTCTATTTAAGTCATTACCTATATGATCCACAATAATTTGCACTGCCTTAGGAGAAATTTGATATCCTTTATCTGCAACCCAATTATTTACCCATTCTGGCAATTTACTGTCGTACATTTTTTTTGTACTAACTAAAACTGCTTTAGTTTTTAACGCCTTTGCTAAAGCCGACCGGCCGTCCACATTCTTCTCCTTGTGTGCTACTACTAATATGGTGGATGATAGAGGATGTTCGACATAAGAAAGCAATTTTTCAATTTGATTCATATGTTGTGCTTCCTTAATAATTACCACCTGCTTTTCAGCTTGAACAGGATAACGCTTACATGCATTTACAATTTGTGTCCAGTCGGCATCCTTGCCATAAAAAATAGATAAATTAAAAGCTTGCTCGGCTTCGGTAAGTAGCTTTTTTTCGGCATATTCTACTACTTGGTCAATATAAAAAGGCTCATCGCCTTCTAGCCAATAAATAGCATCGAATACGTTTTTTTTCCAGTTAGCTATAATTTTTGAAGTGGGCATTTCCAAAGATAATGGCATTTTAACATTGGTGATTAATGAATTACGCTTTTTTTTGTATCTTGAGGGCTAATTATCAAAAACATTTTTATGAGTAACGAATCATCTGGTAATGGCAGTAAAATTATCATTGGATTACTAGCTATTGCATTAATTGGCTCTTGGGTTTATTTCAATAACTCTAAAACCGAGCTTATTGCAGAAAACGAAGTTAAAGTAGCAACAATTGACAGTGCTAAGAATTCAATTCAAGCCGATTTTATCGCTGCAGCCGCTAAAGCCGATTCTTTAACAAGTCAAAACACTGCTTTGCAAGGTGATTTGTTAGAAAAATCAAATGAGATTCAAAAATTAAAAGGCAATATTAGTACCATTTTACGTAAGAAAAACGCAACCGATAAGGAATTGGCAGAAGCAAAAACCATGATTGCTGAATTAAACGGAAAGGTTACTACCTTATTTGCTGATTTAGGTAAGGCACAAGAAGAAAATAAACAATTGACTGTTAAGAATACCGATTTAACGAATCAGAATACCACACTTGCAACAAACCTAAATACTACTACAAAAGAAAAAGAAAGGTTACAAGACATTGGTTCTACCCTACACGCTTCAGCATTTAGTATTCAAGCAATACGTATTAAAGAAGGTGGAAAAGAAAGAATTACCAATAATGCAAAAAGAGCAAACACTATTCGTTTAGGCTTCCAAATTGACAAGAACAAAATAACACCAAGTGGTGCACAAGATTTATATGTGTGTATTACTGCTCCTGATGGCAAAGCTTTCGCTGAAGGCGGCAACTTAACAACAAGAGAAGATGGTGTAAAAGCATACGCTAATAAACTATCAGTTCAATACGAGCAAAATGCAGTTTTACCAGTTAGCTATGATGTTAAACAAGCAAGCAAATTTACGGAAGGCGAATACAAAGTTGAAGTTTACCATAACGGTTTTAAAATTGGCGAAGGAAAAACAACTTTGAAAAAAGGATTATTTTAGTAAGCGATTTATTAAAAATAAAGAAGGCCGCTCTAATAAGAGCGGCCTTCTTTATTTACGCTTTGTTATGTTGTTGCCGTTAGTAGGTTTGTGTTAATTCATTTGAATTACTAAAGTCCTGCATTAAATCCCCAATAGGAATATTGTTATAGGACAATGCATAAAACCATAATTGAATTGCGGCTGGCGAAACTGATTCCACAAAGAAATTCACCTTACTTAACAAGGGAGTTAATTTACAATTGATGTCATGCAAATTGTTAGCATCGTCTGTTTCCGATAATGCTTTTAAAAGATTTTTTAATTGTGCTAATTCATTGTCCAATAAATGATCGAATGCATGCAGTTGAATGAATTCGGCTACTGCTTCATGCAACATTGCTTTGTTGTTCGTTTTCATAATGGAATGTTTTATAGGTTTAGAACATAAACAGATTACATTACAAAGTTCAATAGTTATTGTTACCTGAATGTTAAGCTTAGCAGTTGCCAGGCTAAATGTGCAAAACTTGGCTAAAATTGTTATTTTAGAACGATTGCCGATAATGCTGGCAGTTCTAATAGGAGCATAAACCATTCTTTCTTATTGTCTTGTGGCTCCATTATTACCTTTGTATTATACAAATCCCCTACACCCCAATAGGGCTTTGCATCACTATTAAATAGCTCCTTCCATTGTTTATTTCCATAAACATGAATTGGGAATTGATGCAATGGAACTGTAGACATATTTAATACCACTAAAATATCTTCCTTGGGATCCTTTGCTTTTCTTTTATAGGCAATGACTCCTTCATGGCGTTTATTGGTTTCAACCCATTCGAATCCTGATTCATGATATTGTAATTCATACAATGCCGGATTGTTTTTATACAATGTATTAAGTTGTTGTACACAGTATTTCATTCCGCTATGGCTTGGATGCGCCAATAAATCCCATTGCAATTCAGTTGTATAATCCCATTCGCTAGTAGCTGCAAATTCATTACCCATGAATAATAATTTCGCACCAGGGTGCGTAAACATATAGGTATAAAGTAAGCGTAGGTTTGCAAACTTCTGCCATTCATCACCAGGCATTTTATATATCATGGGGCTTTTGCCATGTACTACTTCATCGTGGCTAAGCGGCAACATAAAATGTTCGTCATAATAATACATCATCGAAAATGTAAACTTGTCCTGTAAACTAGCGCGTGTAGTTGGGTGTGCTTTAAAATAATCTAAAGTATCGTGCATCCATCCCATCATCCATTTCATACCAAAACCTAAACCCTCCATAAAAGTTGGTGTAGTAATACCAGGCCAGTCAGTAGCTTCTTCAGCTATAGTTTGTATTTCAGGAAAATCGCGGTATAAAGTTTCATTCAAATCTTTTATAAAAGCAATCGCTTCAATATTTCCATTGCCCCCAAATTCGTTTGGTTCCCACTGTCCGTCCTCCCTACTATAATTTAATTTTAACATGGAACTTACGGCATCTACCCTTAAGCCGTCAATATGAAATTTGTCGCACCAAAAACGGGCACTACTAATTAAGAAGGACTTTACTTCTCCTCTTTTATAATTAAATATGTAAGAATTCCAGTCGGGATGATATCCTTTACGCATGTCGGCATACTCGTAAGTATTAGCTCCGTCAAACATAAATAAACCATGTGCGTCATAAGGAAAATGCGAAGGTACCCAGTCAATAATAACACCAATTTCTGCAGCATGAAATGCTTCCACTAAAGCAGCGAATGCTTGTGGGTCTCCAAAACGTGAAGTGGGTGCAAAAAAACCTACTCCCTGGTAACCCCAACTTCCGTCAAATGGGTGTTCCATAATAGGCATGAATTCAACGTGTGTGAATCCCATCTCCTTTACGTATGGAACCAACAAATCAATTAATTGTGTGTAGGTATTATAAGAATCCTCATTGTTTTTATCGGGACGCATCCAACTTGCTAAATGCACTTCGTACACAGAATAAGGTTGGTCGGTCCTATTTTTAACTTTTCTCTGTTTTAACCACTTAGTGTCCTTCCATTCATAGGAGGCGTCCCATGTTATGGAGGCTGTTAGCGGCCTTAATTCCCAATAATTGGCATAAGGGTCACCCTTGTCAAGCTTGACGCCTTTGTAGCCATGTATATGGTATTTATATACTTCGCCTTTATGTAGGTTTGGAATAAAACCCTCCCATATTCCTGAACTATCTAACCTTACTTTTAAAGCATGGGTAGTATTATCCCAATTATTAAAATTTCCTATTACAAAAACGGCAGTTGCATTCGGTGCCCACACTGCGAAATAAGTACCTAATTGGCCAAGCACTTCTATTTGTTTGTTCCCAAAAAAATTATACAAAGCATAATGAGTACCATTCTGAAAATTACGCACGTCCTCTTCCGTAAATAAGGAATAATTCCAAACGGCTTGTGCGGCATCAACAAAATGTACTTCTTCGTATTTTGGCATATTTATTTAGTTAATTCAATCACTTGCATATTTTGAGCAGGAATAGTAAATGAGTTGCTTATTAATTTTCCGCTTACTACATCCTTACCTCCCTTAAAACCATTTGTTCTTTCTTCAAAGTTTGTAAAATTAACGGTTCTTTCGGTGGTGCTAGTATTCATTACACACATGATGGTTTGGTTATTATCGTACCTGAAATAAACATATAAACCTTCATTTGGCAGGTATTGCATCATCTTGCCTTTTGTAATTGCGGAAGAAGATTTTCTGAAATTACCTAACACCTGCGTGTATTTTAACATATCAGCTTCCTC
>JBEDKT010000133.1:0-3551 GCA_041172025.1 Bacteroidota bacterium | reverse complement strand
ATAATGAAACGATTGTTTTTACTGACGAAATAAGAGGATCGGTAAGTTTTGATTCAGCCGCGGTTGATGATAAGGTTTTATTAAAAGCCGACGGTATGCCAACTTACCATTTAGCGGTTGTGGTGGACGATCATTTAATGGAGATCACGCATGCTTTCCGTGGCGAAGAATGGTTGCCAAGTGCACCCGTACATATTTTATTATGGAAATATTTATTTGGCTTAGACAAGATGCCTAAATGGGCTCATCTACCTTTAATTTTAAAACCAGATGGTAACGGAAAATTAAGCAAGCGAGATGGTGACCGTTTAGGTTTCCCCGTATTTGCAATGGACTGGACCGACCCCAATACAAACGAAAAAACTATTGGATTTAAAGAAAGAGGCTTTATTCCAGAAGCATTTGTGAATTTACTTGCTATGTTGGGATGGAATGATGGAACAGATAAAGAAATATTTACTTTAGAAGAACTCATAAGTTCTTTTTCATTAGACAGAGTGCATAAAGGAGGGGCTAAATTCGATTACGAAAAAGCTAAATGGTTCAACCAGGAATGGATTAAGAAAATGGATAACGAAGCATTAGCATTACTTGTTAAACCTTACCTAGACGCTTCAAATATTATCGTGCATGAGCATGACTACCTAATTAAGGTCATTGGGCTTGTAAAAGAGCGTTGTCATTTGTTGCCCGATTTTGTTTTACAAAGTAGCTTCTTCTTTACGGCACCAAGCACTATTGATAGTGCAGCTATCGCCCCTAAGTGGGACTCGAAAAAACAAGCTTTCTTTGAAGCTTTAATAGTTGCCTATAATGATATCATAAATAAGGGCACCCTTACACAAGACTCAATTACCCTTGAAGCGCATTTCAAAGAACTTGCAACCATTCATGAATTAAAGCCAGGTGAACTAATGCTACCCTTTAGAATTATGCTTGTTGGAGGAAAATTTGGACCAGGGGTATTTGATGTAGTATCTGCCATTGAATTGAAAGAAACAATCGCTAGAATCCAATATTGCTTACAAATTCTATCAACCAAATAACGTAACTTGTAGTAGCTAATTAGCTACTTAAATATAGCCGAATGAGTGAAGAAAAACCAATAAGAGTATTAGTTGCCAAAGTAGGTTTAGATGGACATGATCGTGGCGCTAAAGTAATTGCTACAGCACTGCGTGATGCAGGGATGGAAGTGATTTATACAGGATTACGACAAAGCCCAGAAATGGTTGTTCAAGCTGCATTACAAGAGGATGTTGATGCAATTGGCATTAGTATCTTATCTGGCGCACATATGACGGTGTTTCCGAAAGTATACCAACTCATGTTAGATAAAGGTTTAAACAATGTATTACTTACAGGTGGAGGAATTATTCCTGAAGAAGACAATGCAAAATTAAGTGCAATGGGTATTGGTACATTGTTCACCCCAGGCGCAAACACTTCCGACATTGCCGACTATATAAAAAATTGGGTTGCTGTCCACAATAAATAAACTGCTTTTTTAACTATTAAAATCGCTTCTATATGTCATCATTCCAAACTTTATTTACAAAAATGGAAGATCACACTTTGATCATTACCATTAATCGTCCAGACCAATTAAATGCATTAAACCAACAAGTCATGTTGGACTTAGAAGCAGTCATGGATAGAGTGTATAAATTTCCAGAAATTAAAAGTGTAGTAATAACAGGTGCTGGCTTAAAAAGTTTTGTTGCAGGAGCCGACATCAAAGAATTTGAATCATTAACAAAAGAAGAAGGTACTGCGCTTGCAAAAAGAGGACAAGACGTATTTTTTAAAATCGAAAATTCACCTAAACCAATTATTGCATGCGTTAATGGATTTGCGCTAGGTGGCGGTTGCGAATTAGCAATGGCTTGTCACTTTATCATTGCATCAGAAAGTGCAGTATTTGGACAGCCTGAAGTTAATTTGGGTATTATGGTAGGTTATGGTGGTTCTCAAAGGCTTACACAAAGAGTTGGAAAAGGCCGCGCAATGGAACTAGTAATTACAGGTAAAACTATAAATGCAACTCAGGCAATGAATTATGGTTTAGTGAACTATGTAGTGCCACAAACCGAATTACTAGATAAAGCCTTTTCAATTTTAAAGGTATGTCATGAAAAAGCCCCACTTGCAGTAGCTAATTCTATTAAAGCTATCAATGCTGCATGGAACGAGTCTGAAAATGGCTATGAAGTGGAAGCTAAATTATTTGGTGCATGTTTTGCAACATCCGATTGCAAGGAAGGCATTCAAGCATTCATTGAAAAAAGAAAGCCGGTATTTAAAGGAAATTAAAAAAAACAATAATGGAATATAGAATTGAGAAAGACACAATGGGTGAGGTGAAAGTTCCTTCACATGTATACTGGGGAGCACAAACACAAAGGAGTATTGAGAACTTTAAAATCGCGCAGGATATTAACAGAATGCCGAAAGAAATTATTCGTGCATTTGCCTATTTGAAAAAAGCGGCTGCGTTAACGAATTGTGATGCTGGTGTTTTGCCAAAAGAAAAATGTGATTTAATTGGCCAAGTATGTGACGAAATATTAGCAGGAAAACTAGACGACCAATTTCCATTAGTAGTGTGGCAAACAGGAAGCGGCACACAAAGTAATATGAACATGAACGAAGTAATTGCGTATCGTGCTCATGTAATTAAAGGGGGCAGCTTATTAGATCATGACAAGTTTTTACATCCTAATGATGACGTAAATAAATCACAGTCTTCTAACGACACTTTCCCAACTGCAATGCATATTGCTGCATATCAAATTTTAAAAGAAACGACCCTTCCTGGTATCACTGCATTAAAAAATACGTTAGATGTAAAGAGTGCCGAGTTTATGCACATTGTAAAAATTGGTCGTACCCATTTCATGGATGCTACCCCACTTACCTTGGGACAAGAAATTAGCGGTTATGCAAGTCAATTAAAGCATGGCCTTAAAGCCATTGAAAATACATTATCTCATTTAAGTGAATTAGCATTAGGGGGAACAGCAGTGGGTACAGGAATTAACACGCCAAAGGGCTATTCCGAAAATGTAGCAAAACATATTGCCAACCTAACTGGCTTACCATTTATTACTGCTGAAAATAAGTTTGAGGCATTGGCAGCACATGATGCGATTGTAGAAACGCATGGCGCATTAAAAACAGTAGCTGTTAGTTTAATGAAAATTGCCAACGACGTGCGTATGCTTTCTTCAGGACCAAGAAGTGGAATTGGAGAATTATTCATTCCCGACAATGAACCAGGTTCTTCAATCATGCCTGGCAAAGTAAACCCTACCCAATCCGAAGCTTTAACCATGATTGCTGCTCAGGTTATGGGCAATGACGTTACCATTAACGTAGGCGGATCAATGGGACATTTTGAATTAAACGTGTTTAAACCAGTTATGATTTATAACTTTTTACATAGTGCGCGTTTAATTGGTGACGGTTGTGTAAGCTTTAATGAAAAATGCGCAATTGGTTTAGCACCAATCGAAGCGAATATTAATAAGCACGTAAACAATAGCTTAATG
>JBEDKT010000132.1:0-4650 GCA_041172025.1 Bacteroidota bacterium | reverse complement strand
ATTAATGATACTCTTTCTATTGAAGGTAAAATATTGAATGGCTATTTGATTTGCTATATTTTATTACAATTATTATTAGTGCACGTGCCATTACTGGTGGCTTTAATTGCTGCAGACATGATATCGGGTGAAGCGAATCTAGGCACACTACGTTTAATTTTCACTACACCTTATAGTCGCACGCAGTGGGTGATGGCAAAGTTTATAGCAGCTTCTACTTATACTATCTTATTATTAATCTGGTTGGCGTTCTTGGCACTTTTTGTTAGCATCTGGGTTTTTGGTACTGACGATTTGTTTTTGATGAAGTCGAATTATGTAGTGTTAATTACCGAAGGGGATGTTATGTGGAGGTATGTGGGTGCATTTGTATTTGCAGCTTTTGCTTTAATGACCGTCACGTCACTTGGTTTCTTAATGTCTAGTTTAGCAAACAATTCAATTGGTCCAATTGTAGGTACCATGAGCGCAATTGTTTTTTTAACAATATTGAGCACCTTAAATATTCCTTTGTTTTCCGCTATTAAGCCCTATTTATTCACTACACATATGAATAATTGGAAAGAATTTTTTGACCTTCAAGTAAACGCCGATAATGAGGCTATTAAAGGTTCTATCTTAAACATTGCTAAAATAAAAAATTCATTAATCGTACTTACCTTACACATAATTTTATTTGTTAGCGCGTCGGTGCTTATTGTGAAGAAAAAAGATATATTAAGTTAATAAAATTAAAATTTGTCGAATCAAATACCGCATAACGCAATGAATCGCTCCCCCAATAAAAAAACAAATAACGTAGCTACAAACAAGGTCATATTATTTTTATTACTTTGTTTTATTACTAATAGTGTCAATGCACAAGCTACTTTACTGATTGAAAAAGTAAGTCAAAAATTGGCTTTAGTTAATGATTATACTGCTACAGGTATCATGAAAACGGATGTGGCATTTATTAAGGCCTCTTTGGGTAAGGTTAAAGTATATTTCAAAAAACCCAACCAACTAAAAATAAAAAAAGAAGGGGGCATTTCCTTATTACCTAAGGGGGGTGTTTCTGTTTCTTTAAACTCCTTATTAAATACGAAGCAATTTGTAGCCATGGAGTCTGGCAAACAACTATTTAAAGGGAAGGAATTACAAGTGATTAAATTAATCCCCACAGACGATGCATTGGACTGGGTAATTTCGACACTGTGGATTGACCCTACCACCGCATTAGTATATAAAACCTTTACTACTACTAAGGAAAATGGCACTTATGAAGTAACAATGGAATATGGGGCACATGCACAATATGGGCTTCCTAGTAAAATCATTTTTGGTTTCAACACCAAGGACTACAAGCTGCCGAGTGGCATAACCTTGGAATTTGGTGACGATGAACCTGTTAGTAAGGCAAAAGCTTTAAAGGCTAAGAAGGGTACTATTGAGATTACTTATTCAAATTATAGCATCAATAATGGTGTTTCCAACACAATGTTTTAAATTGCAGTACCATGAAGTACTGCTTACTAATTTTACTATTTTGTTCAAGCTTATTAGCGCACAGTCAGCCTAATAAATACGAAACGGGGCTTTCTGCTGCGACAGAACTTTTTTATCGTATGCAATCGAAGGAAGATCATGAACTTGCTTTTAATAAGTTCGAACTATTAAGTAATGCCTACCCACATGAATGGCTTCCTCCTTATTATGCTTCTATTGTGAAAGCTAGAATGTCTATTTTACAATTGGGTGATAGGGAAGCCATTGCGGACGAGGCAATCGTTTGGGTAGCGAGATCGAAAAAGATACAAATAAATGATGAAATACTTTGCGCGGAAAGTTTAGCTAATAGTGCTAAAATGTCCATTAGTCCTATGCGAAGGTGGTTGGCTTATGAGTCGAGAATTAAGCATCCACTAAAAGCAGCAAAAAAAATCAATCCCAATAATCCACGTATTTACGTGTTGGAATCGACTATTTCACATCATTTGCCAGGTTTATTTGGGGGTGGCTGTAAAGGCGCATTGCCCATTGCAAAAAAGGCCGAAAAATTACTTGAGGAACAAGGCACTCATAGAGGCAACCTTCCTCGATGGGGCATAAAATCAATCAAAGATATCCTTAAGGCTTGTGCCTATTAATTATGGCTAGTAGTTGTCGTCTAAATTTTCGTCAATTGCATTTGCTAGCATTCTTGCACTAATTTTCTTAAGTGGATTTAATCGCATGTCGGTATATCCTTTTCTTGCATGAATTATTCTTACACATTCAAAAATACTAGCGGTAAAAGAAGCGGCATCGGCCTTATCCTTGCCTGCAATATCAAATGCAGTACCATGATCGGGACTTGTTCTTACAATAGGTAAACCGGCAGTGAAATTTACGCCTTCTCCAAATGCCAATGACTTGAAAGGAATTAAACCTTGGTCATGATACATTGCGAGTACTGCATCAAATTTTTCGTGTTGCCCTCTTGCAAAAAAAGCATCAGCAGAATAAGGGCCGTAGGCCAATACTTGGTTTCTACTTTCTTTAATTGCGGGTCTTATAATTTCAATTTCTTCTTTGCCAATAAGTCCGTCGTCACCTGCATGTGGGTTCAATGCCAACACTGCTATGCGCGGTTTGTCAATACCAAAATCCTTTTGTAAACTGCTATTTAATATTTGTAGTTTTTGTTTGATCTTGTCTTTGGTAATAAACTTTGCTACCTCTTGAATAGTAACGTGTTCAGTAACCAAAGCCATTCTTAAATTTTCTGCTACCAGCAACATTAAATTTTCAGTGTTCCCAAAAGCATGTTGTAAGTAAGGGGTATGTCCACTGAATTGGAAATTTGGAGATTGAATATTTTTTTTATGAATAGGGGCGGTAACTAGACCGTCAATTTTTCCTTCTTTTAATGCAGCAACCGCTTTTTCTAAAGACAGTAAAGCATATTTTCCACCTACTTCTGTAAGTTCACCAGGAGTAATTGCAACCTCTTCTTCCCAGCAATGTATTAAGTTAACTTGCTTTGGATTAAGCTTTGAAAAATCAGGAATAGACGTGAAGGTTAAATTGTACTCAGGTAAGTTTTTCTTGTAAAAGCTAATTGCTTTATTACTTGCAAATATCACAGGCACTATAAAATCTAACAGACGACTGTCGGAAAGTGACTTGATAATTAATTCAATGCCAATGCCATTTAAGTCACCGCAAGTAAAGCCTATAATTGGTCGTCTGATGTCCGGGTTCATATCCATGTGATTTGGCTGTAAAAGTACGCACAAAAACCTAACTTTGCTACATGCAGTATACGCTAAAAAAGTCCCTAGGGCAGCACTTTCTAAAGGACGACACCTATTGTCTTAAGATACAAGAAGTACTACTTCAACAGGAAATAGACCAATTATTGGAAGTAGGGCCTGGTGGAGGGGCACTTACCCAATTTATTTATAAGCTCCCAAAAGTGGCTTTTAAAGCTATAGAACTGGATACAGAAAAGGTTAATTACCTAAACTTTCAGTTTCCTGAATTAGCGGGTAAAATTATAAATGACGATTTTTTACAAATGGAAATACCTTTTGAAAAGCAGTTTGTGGTGGTTGGTAATTTCCCTTATAATATTAGTACCCAGATAGTTTTCAAGGTCCTTGACTGGAAAGAACAAGTGCCTATGTTAGTTGGCATGTTTCAAAAGGAAGTGGCGGAAAGAATTGCGGCTAAACCCCATTCAAAAGCCTATGGTATTTTAAGCGTGCTTACACAGGCATTTTACGATGTTACCTATTTATTTGATGTTCCTCCTGAGGCATTCACACCTCCTCCAAAAGTAATGAGTGGGGTGATTCAGTTAAAAAGAAAAGAAACCTTTCCTGAAATTGCTTCTATAAAAAGTTTTTATCATCTTGTTAAAATGGCATTTGGGCAAAGAAGAAAAATGTTAAGAAACCCATTAAAACCTTATTTTACTGCGGAACAATTAGCAGATCCCATTTTCACAAAGAGGGCAGAAAATTTGACTTTTGAAGACTATGCTGCTTTGACTTTTAAAATGCATAATCCCGAATAGCATGTCTTTACAAGTAATTATAACTGCACCAGTACATCCTTTCTTAGTGGAAACATTAAAAGAAAAGGGTTTTGACATAGTGTACGAGCCAGCCATTACCTATGCAGGTTTGGAAGCTGTGATTACTAATGCGCATGGGCTTATTGTTACAACTAGGATTAAAGTAGACGCTGCTTTAATTGACAAGGCAGCTAATTTAAAATGGATTGGCCGACTAGGTAGTGGAATGGAATTAATTGATGTACCCTATGCACAAAGTAAAGGGATACAATGTGAAAGTAGCCCCGAGGGAAATTGCACCACGGTGGGGGAACATGCTTTGGGTTTACTATTAAGTTTAATGAATCGTATTCATAGTTCATTTGACGAAATTAAAATGGGTAAATGGATTCGTGACAATAACAGGGCAGATGAACTTACTGGTAAAAAAGTGGGCATTATTGGTTTAGGTAATACAGGCAATGCATTTGCAAAAGTGTTGTCAGGATTTGATGTTGAAATTCTTGCACATGATATTTATAAAACCAATTTTGAAACAGACCGAATAAAATCGGTTAGTTTATCAACCATACAGGAACAAGCCGATGTGATTAGTTTGCACTTGCCAC
>JBEDKT010000131.1:0-5923 GCA_041172025.1 Bacteroidota bacterium | reverse complement strand
TCATAATACTTAATGATGTTTCAATGCTTCTCTTTTTGAAAGGGGCGATAAGTTGGGATGTGCTTTTACAAAAGCTTTCACCCAATTTACATCCTGATAAGTATAAGCACGTAATGCCCATCCAATAGCTTTTCTAATAAAAAAATCTTGCTCGTTAATGCAATGTTCAATATAGGTAGCTAATAACGTAGTGTCTGTTTTTTGCTTGTAAGTTAATTGAAACAGAATACTCATTCTTTGCAACCATTTATTGGTTGACTTATTCCACTTATTTGTATAGGATGGGATGTATTCAGGAAATTGAATAAAGAATTTACTAATTACATGTGTATTGGTTGAATCAACTGAATCCCACCAACTTTTGTGGGTTATCATCCATTCAATAAGGGGGAGTGTTTTTTTTGACCATAATTGTTTATGGTGTCCAACTAGTTCTATAGCAAAATAATGTAATTCTCGTTGTGGTAGTTCAAAACTTTCTTTTACAATTGTTACTAATTCATTATGGTCTATTATGGGATGTGTTTTATAAAAGTCCTTACACAATGCTCGCCTTAGCGGTGTTTTAATTCCGTAAAATTCAAATTGATTCAGTAAATAGGCTTTTGCTCCGGCAGCATTTTTACTATCGGCATTCGCTTTATATATTTTAGCAATTTCTTTTGTGTAAGGGTGCATAGGGGTTATAGGACAATTACTTTTTTTGTTATACTACTTTCCCGAGCTGCTTCTAGCATTTGTATGATATGTGCACCTTCTATAGCAGTTACAGGGACTGGTGCCTTATTTAATATTGCGTCCGCCATCTGTTCATAAAAAAGTCCATAATTTCCTTGTAAGCTTGGGATTATTTTTGTGCTAATGGTACCATTATTATCGTTAGTTAAAATGCCAAAATTTTCTGGCGCTTCTTTACCCCAATCCTTTGTATTTGGAATTTTACCCGCTAATAAATCGGCCTCCTGAATATCGGAACGGTTTTTTATAAAGCAGCCCTTTGTTCCGTAAATTTTATAGCCAGGAAGCTGTTGCATAAATAGCATTCCACTTGTTAATGTAATCCTATGTGTAGGGTAATATAAATGCATCATGAAATAATCATCAACTAGTGCTTCTTTCCTTGTGGTTCTAATGTCAGCAAATATAGCTTGTGGCTTTCCCGATAGCAGTAAAGCTTGGTCCATTAAATGAGGTCCTAGGTCCATTAATAGGCCAGCGCCAGGTGTTGGTGTTTCTTTATGCACTTTTGGGCTTAAACTAGTTCGGTAGCGCTCGAAGGATATTTGCACATCTAAGAATTCTCCAATTTGCCCATCAGCTATTAACTTTTGTATGGTTAAAAAATCCGCGTCAAACCTTCTATTGTGATATACAGCTAGTTGCTTATTTACTTTACTTGCAATTATATCTAGTTCAAATGCTTCCGAGGAACTAACAGTGAAAGCTTTTTCAACAACCACATGCTTACCGCTTAATAAGGCCTGCTTAGCATATTCAAAATGGGTATCGTTGGGACTATTTACAATTACTAAATCTACATTAGGGTCACTTAACAATTCCGCATACGAATTATATGATTTTGTGCCCGGGTAGGCTGCCTGAATATTTTTAGTACTTCGCTCCCAACAACCTTCTAAATTATAATTTGGATTCACATTTAAAAAAGGAGCATGAAATAATTTCCCACTCATGCCAAAGGATACTAGTGCTGCGTTTATCATGTATTAAAGGTAAATAAAAATCCCTCCCGAATTTTCGGGAGGGATATACAAATAGGTTCTTGGACTTGTTATTTTTATGGACTATTGAGCCACTTGCTTTCTGATAATGTTTAATGCGCCACCTGCCTTAAACCACTCAATTTGCGGTTGGTTATAAGTATGGTTTGCTTCAAAAGAATAAGTGCTGCCATCCTTGTGAGTCAATACAATAGTAAGTGGTTTTCCTGGAGTAAACTCAGTCAACCCAATAATATCGATGGTATCGTCCTCTAAAATTTGGTCGTAATCATTTTTGTTAGCAAAAGTTAACGCCAACATACCTTGTTTTTTAAGGTTAGTTTCATGAATACGTGCAAAAGATTTAGTCAATACAACGCGTACACCTAAATGTCGCGGTTCCATTGCAGCGTGCTCACGTGAACTTCCTTCGCCGTAGTTTTCGTCTCCTACCACAATAGTTCCAACACCTGCAGCTTTATAAGCGCGTTGTGTATTAGGTACAGTATCGTAGTTGCCATTTACTTGACTTTTAACATTGTCTGTTTTTTCGTTAAAGAAATTCACAGCACCTATTAATAAGTTATTTGAAATATTATCTAAATGACCACGGAACTTTAACCATGGACCTGCCATAGAAATATGGTCCGTTGTACATTTTCCTTTTGCTTTGATCAATAACTTTAATGATTTTAAATCCGTTCCTTCCCAAGCAGTAAATGGATCTAACAATTGTAAACGCTTCGAAGTAGGGTCCACTGCAACAATTATATTCGATCCATCTTCAGCAGGTGCTTGGAATCCAGCATCTTCTACTGCAAAACCTCTTAGTGGTAATTCATCACCTGTAGGAGGGTCTAATTTCACTTGTTCTCCTTTATCGTTTGTTAAAGTATCTGTTAATGGGTTAAATGTTAAATCTCCAGCAATCGCTAATGCAGTTACTAGTTCAGGAGAACCCACAAATGCATATGTATTAGGGTTGCCATCTGCACGTTTTGCAAAGTTTCTATTGAAAGAATGTACAATGGTATTTTTTTCTTTTTTCTCTGCACCCACACGCTCCCACATTCCAATACAAGGTCCACAAGCATTTGCAAATACCTTAGCACCAATTTTGCTGAACACGTCTAAGAAACCGTCTCTTTCAATTGTGTATCGTACTTGCTCTGAACCTGGCGTAATCATGTATTCTGCCTTAGTAGTTAATCCTTTTTCAGCAACTTGTTTTGCTAAGCTTACTGCACGGCTTATGTCTTCGTAAGAAGAATTGGTACAGCTACCAATTAAACCCACTTCAATTTTTGTAGGCCAGCCATTTGCTAAAGCAACTTCTTTCATTTTAGAAATAGGTGTTGCTAAATCTGGCGTGAATGGTCCGTTCAAATGGGGCTCTAATGTATTCAAATCAATTTCGATTACCTCATCAAAATATTTTTCTGGATGCGCATATACTTCAGCATCTGCTGTTAAATGTGCAGCAACGGTGTCTGCCAAAGCAGCTACATCGGCGCGGCCAGTAGAAGCCAAATAACGGCTCATACTTGAATCATAACCAAATGTTGAAGTAGTAGCACCAATTTCGGCACCCATATTACAAATGGTTCCTTTACCAGTACAACTCATGCTAGTTGCTCCTTCACCAAAATATTCAACAATAGCGCCTGTACCACCTTTTACAGTTAAGATACCAGCTACTTTTAAAATCACATCTTTAGGAGCAGTCCATCCGCTCAACTTGCCTGTCAATTTAATACCTATTAATTTAGGCCATTTTAACTCCCAAGCTAATCCTGCCATTACATCACAAGCATCAGCGCCACCAACACCAATAGCTAACATACCTAAACCACCAGCGTTTACTGTGTGAGAATCGGTACCTATCATTAAACCTCCAGGAAATGCATAGTTTTCTAATACTACTTGGTGAATTATACCTGCACCTGGTTTCCAAAATCCTAAACCATATTTGTTAGAAACAGAAGCCAAGAAATCATATACTTCTTTACTTTCTGTTGTTGCAACTTGTAAATCTTGTTTTGCTTCTACTTTTGCAGAAATCAAGTGGTCACAATGCACTGTACTTGGTACAGCTACTTTTGGTCGGCCTGCTTGCATGAATTGTAACAAAGCCATTTGCGCAGTTGCGTCTTGCATAGCTACACGGTCTGGTGCGAAATCTACATAAGAACCACCTCTTTCAAAAGGTGCTAATTGCTGATCGCCATGTAAATGAGAAAATAGAATTTTCTCTGACAAAGTCAATGGGCGGCCCAATAATTGGCGAGCTGCTTCCACTTTTGCTGGCATTTCAGCGTACACTTTTTTAATCATCTCAATATCAAAAGCCATAGGTAAAGGTTTTGTGGTTAAAAACTGCCGTAAAGGTAAGTTAAAATGGGCTGCCTCCTGACCAAAAAATACACTTTATGTCCACTTTTTTCAATAGTTTTGAGTTAAGAAATAATTCCGGACTAATGCGAAAGATGAGAAATTTTGTAGAATTACATGCTTTTGGTGTTTGCTCAGCAATGGGAGAGCGCTTGGGCATCGCAAGCACTAAAATTAGAATGTGGTTTATTTACATTTCATTTTTAACGCTAGGGTCTCCAGTGATTGTCTATATGATTTTGGCTTTCTGGTTGCGTATAAAAAAATACATTCTTTTAGGAAAGCGCAATCCGCTTAAATATTTTTAGTGCTATACAATTAAGCACAGTACTTACTTATCCTTACATCTCGGTTTTTACAAAACCGCCTTTCTTAAGCGTACTAATTTTTCTAAAAGGGGTTCCAATAAATCTAGTCTTAGCATATTAGCACCATCACTTTTAGCAACAGCAGGATTTGGGTGTGTTTCAATAAATAAGCCATCCGCACCTGTTGCAATTGCAGCTTTTGAAATTGTTTCAATTAATGCAGGGTTTCCACCAGTTATACCACTTGTTTGGTTGGGTTGTTGAAGTGAATGCGTACAATCCATTATAACTGGCACATTATTTACTTTCATTGCAGGAATGTTTCTATAATCCACTACTAAGTCTTGGTATCCAAAAGTGTTTCCTCTTTCGGTTAACATTATTTTTTCATTTCCTGCTAGTCTTATTTTATCTACAGCAAATTTCATGGACTCGCCACTTAAAAATTGTCCTTTTTTTACATTTACAATTTTGCCTGTTTGCGCAGCAGCAATTAACAAGTCAGTTTGACGACATAAAAATGCAGGTATTTGTAAAATATCAATAAACTCGGCAGCAATAGCAGCTTCTTCATGTGCATGAATGTCTGATGTTGTTGGTACATTAAATTTTGCACCTACTTTTTTTATTAATTCCATTCCTGTATCATCTCCAATGCCAGTGAACGAATTTGCACTTGTCCTATTTGCCTTTCTGTAGCTTGCTTTAAATACATAGGGGATACCTAAGTTTTTACAAATAGTAGACACTTTTTCTCCAATTTCCATTACAATTTCTTCGCTTTCTACTACACAAGGGCCTGCAATTAAGAAAAAATTGTTGGGGTCGTATGACTGTGACTTAAATAAGTCCTGTAAAAAAGTAGGATTCATAGTGTTTAATTTGCGTGGGCAAAGATAATGAATAAAGCACACTAAGAAAAGCTTGACTTTAGCGCCTTAATTAGGCTGTAATTTAGAATGGGCTGTAAGTTGTTTTAGGAATAGACTAGTTATTTATTAAAAACTAAGTCGGCAACAGTGCGCTTGTCTAAAATGGCTAGGGTATTGTCCCTTACTTCGGCCATGACCCTGTTAATTCCGCACTTTTTTTCATTGCAATCGGCACATTTTTCATAAAAATTTAAACTCACACAAGGCAATAAAGCAATCGGGCCTTCAATTATCCTAAAAATGGCAGATAGTTTTATTTTCTGTGGAGGTGTCGCGAAAAAATAGCCCCCATGTTTGCCTTTTTTACTTTCCAAGAATCCCCCTTTTTTTAATTCAAGCAGGATATTTTCCAGAAATTTAAGCGGTATATTTTTTGCAGCAGCAATTTCGGCAATAAGTATAGGAAACTCACTGTTCTTTTCTACCATATAGGATAGTGCCTGTAATGCGTATTGCGTTTTTTTAGATAACATAATTATAATCCTAAGACATGTTTCATATTAAATATACCACTTTTTTTATTCGCAAATTCAGCAGCTAATATCGCACCTGAGGCAAACCCTTTCCTTGTATG
>JBEDKT010000130.1:0-2600 GCA_041172025.1 Bacteroidota bacterium | reverse complement strand
TCACCTTCTTCGAAAATATCAAGGGTAACTGTTTCACCCAATGCTTTCTCTAAAGAGTAATTGCGGAATTCTTTTACAAAACGTTTTGGAGCAGTCTGCGCTTTTGCGTAGTGATTAATTTCAGACTTTGTAGAATGCTTTTCTTTCTTGTCGCCCAATGCTAACTGCACTGCGCTATAACCGTCAACTTCTGGTGTTTTAACCTGAGTGACTGTACAAGGACCAGCTTCGATAATGGTACAAGCGATTTGCTTACCATCTTCGGCGAAGATGCTGGTCATGCCAATTTTTTTTCCAATAATACCTTTCATCTGTTTTGCGGTTTATGCCCCGCTCTTGGTTCTGAGGACATCCGATGATGATGCTACTCCTAATCGTTGATTTTCATCTTTCGATTTTTGTAGCTCGGATTCAATCCCTGTTTGCTGCCGACCTTTTCCTGAGTTTTCACAATTTTCACTGTGAAGGGGAAGTACCGGAAGTAAACAAACCTCGAAGGGCCTGTTTATATTTTTCTTCTATATTCAACCAGCGCTCCTTTTTCTACTGATGCATAATGTGTCAGTGATTGGGAGATGGATTTAAAAATACTTATGCTTTGATCTCCACCTCAACACCTGATGGTAAGTCTAACTTACTTAGGGCGTCTACTGTTTTAGAAGAAGAAGTGTAGATATCCAATAAACGCTTGTGCGTTGCTAATTGGAACTGCTCACGACTTTTCTTGTTAACGTGCGGTGAACGTAACACAGTGAAAATGCGTTTGTGTGTAGGCAAAGGAATAGGACCTGTTACTACTGCACCTGTACTGCGAACGGTTTTTACGATTTTCTCAGCAGACTTGTCTACTAAGTTGTGATCGTATGATTGTAATTTTATTCTAATTCTTTGAGACATAGCTATTTTACCAAATTATCTTGGGGTTGCAAAGGTAATGGGTTGTTGGTTAACATTCAAGAAATATTGTGCTTTTTTTAAAAAAAACTGAAAATAATTTAACCTGCACTTAATATATTGATAACCAGCCTATTAGGTGTAAAATAACCCTTAAAAAGCCGTCCCCTTTCCCGACAAAAGCCTTCCTGTATAAAAAAAGCCCCCAAGAACGAATCCTGGAGGCTTTTATATTCTTCAAGACAACCTATTCGTCGTCTTTTACTTTTCCTTTGTTTTTAGCCATAACTTCCTCAGCGATATTGTTCGGTGCTGGGTTGTAATGACTGAACTCCATTGTTGAAGTTGCACGACCAGAACTTAATGAACGTAATTGAGTTACATAACCAAACATTTCGCTCAAAGGCACTTTCGCCTTGATAACTTGTAAGTTACCACGACTATCCATACCCTCTAACATACCACGACGACGGTTTAAGTCACCTGTTACGTCACCCATGTATTGGTCAGGAGTTACTACTTCTACTTTCATAATTGGCTCTAACAAGGTAGGCTTAGCCTTCTTGCCACCATTTCTGAAACCAGCCTTAGCACATAATTCAAATGACATTGCATCAGAATCCACATCATGGTAGCTACCGTCAAATACTCTTACTTTCATGCTATTTACTGGGTATCCAGCTAAAACACCTGCAGTCATTGCTGATTCAAAACCTTTTGATATTGCAGGGATAAATTCTTTTGGAATAGATCCTCCGAAAATATCATTCACGAATTGGAACGCTTTTTTGTCAGGGTTTGCTGCTATCCATTCTTCATCAGCAGGTCCGATAGTGAATTGAATATCGGCAAATTTACCACGACCACCAGATTGTTTCTTTAACACTTCACGGTGCTCGAAAGTAATTCCAAATGATTCTTTATAAGCAACCTGAGGATTACCTTGGTTGATCTCTACTTTAAATTCACGACGCATACGGTCTACAATAATCTCAAGGTGTAATTCACCCATTCCTGATAAAATTGTTTGGCCTGTATCTTCGTCAGTTCTAACTCTTAATGTAGGATCTTCTTCTACTAATTTAGCAATTGCCATACCCATTTTATCAACGTCTACTTGAGTTTTTGGCTCAACAGCAACCGAGATAACTGGTTCTGGAATAAACATATTTTCAAGAACAATTAAGTGATTCTCATCACATAATGTATCTCCTGTTTTAATCTCTTTAAAACCTACCGCAGCTGCGATATCACCTGCTTCGATAAAATCAATTGGGTTTTGTTTGTTCGCAAACATTTTCATGATACGAGAGATACGCTCATTCTTACCACTACGTACGTTTCTTACATAAGAACCCGCATCTAAGTGACCAGAATAACATCTGAAGAACGCAAGACGTCCTACGAATGGATCTGTCATAATTTTGAATGCCAATGCAGCAAATGGTTCTTTTGCATTTGGCTTACGGTAAACTTTTTCTCCTGTGTCAGGATCTGTTCCTTCTGTATCATCCACATCTACTGGAGAAGGTAAATAACGACATACCGCATCTAATGCAGTTTGTACTCCTTTATTTTTGAATGAAGATCCACACATCATTGGAACGATACTTAAATCGATACAAGCCTTACGGATAGCTTCGTGCACCTCATCTTCAGAAATTGAATCTGGGTTCTCAAAGAATTTCTCCATTAACTTATCATCA
>JBEDKT010000129.1:0-4532 GCA_041172025.1 Bacteroidota bacterium | reverse complement strand
GGCTAAGAGTTCGGCTAAAAAACTAAATATTACTCCACTTCACGACCGAGTAATTATTATGCCTGCCGCTGCTGAAGAAAAAACAGCTGGAGGAATCATTATCCCTGATACTGCAAAAGAGAAACCACAACGTGGCACTATTGTAGCTGCAGGCCCAGGTAAAAAAGACGAGCCTGTAACTGTTAAAGTTGGCGACACTGTTTTATACGGCAAATATGCTGGTACAGAAATCCAAATCGAGGGTCAGGACTTATTAATTATGCGTGAAAGTGATGTACTTGCAATTGTTTAATTACAAGTAACTACACCTTATTAAAGAATATTTAAAAAATAACATTATATGGCAAAAATGATTTTTTTCGACTTAGAAGCGAGAAATAAAATGAAAAAAGGAGTTGACACTTTAGCCAACGCCGTGAAAGTTACCTTAGGGCCAAAGGGTCGTAACGTGGTAATTGAGAAAAAATTTGGATCACCTTCTGTAACAAAGGATGGTGTATCTGTAGCAAAAGAAATTGATTTAGAAGACCCAATTGAAAATATTGGTGCTCAAATGGTAAAGGAAGTAGCTTCAAAAACTGCTGACTTAGCTGGTGACGGTACTACAACTGCAACTGTTTTAGCACAAGCTATAATTAGTGAAGGTTTAAGAAACGTTACTGCTGGTGCAAATCCTATGGATTTGAAGCGTGGTATTGACAAAGCAGTAGAAAAAGTGGTAGCTAGTTTAAAAGCACAATCTCAAACAGTTGGCAACGACTCTAAAAAGATTGAGCAAGTAGCTTCTATTTCTGCAAACAACGACAACGAAATTGGAAAGTTAATTGCAATGGCAATGGCTAAAGTGGGTAAAGAAGGTGTAATCACAGTGGAAGAAGCAAAAGGTACAGATACAACTGTTGATGTTGTTGAAGGTATGCAATTTGACCGTGGATATACTTCTCCTTACTTCGTTACAAACAGCGAAAAGATGGAAGCTGAAATGCAAAATCCATACATCTTAATATATGACAAGAAAATTTCAGCAATGAAAGACATCTTACATATTTTAGAGAAAGTAGCACAAACAAGCCGTCCATTAGTAATTATTGCTGAAGATTTAGAAGGCGAAGCAATGGCAACATTGGTAGTAAATAAATTACGTGGTACAATTAAAGTAGCTGCTGTGAAAGCACCAGGATTTGGTGATCGCAGAAAAGAAATGTTAACTGATATCGCAATTTTAACTGCTGGTACTGTAATTAGCGAAGAACAAGGTTTCAAATTAGAAAATGCCGACCTAACTTATTTAGGTCAAGCAACTTCTATTACTATCGATAAAGACAACACTGTAATTGTTGGTGGTAAAGGTAAAAAAGCTGATATCGTTTCTCGTGTAAATCAAATTAAGGCTCAAATTGAAAACACAACTTCAGAATACGATAAGGAAAAATTACAAGAGCGTTTAGCTAAGTTAAGCGGTGGTGTTGCAGTATTGTACGTAGGTGCAGCTACTGAAACAGAAATGAAAGAAAAGAAAGACCGTGTTGACGATGCATTACACGCAACTCGTGCAGCTGTTGAAGAAGGAATCGTGCCAGGTGGTGGCGTTGCTTACATTCGTGCTGTTGCAAGTTTAGAAAAATTGAAAGGTGCTAATGATGACGAAAATACAGGTATCCAAATTGTACGTCGTGCAATTGAAGAACCATTACGTCAGATTGTTAAGAATAGTGGAATCGAAGGTTCAATTGTTGTACAAAGAATCAAAGAAGGAAAAGACGACTTTGGTTTTAATGCAAGAACAGAAGTTTTCGAAAACTTATTCAAAGCAGGTGTTATTGATCCAACTAAAGTAACAAGAGTTGCTTTAGAAAATGCAGCTTCTATTGCATCTATGTTGTTAACAACAGAATGTGTAATTGCTGACAAACCAGCTCCTGCTTCAGCTCCTGCTGGCGGTGGTGGTCATCCAGATATGGGTGGAATGGGTTATTAATACTTTACAAACTAAGTATAAAAAAAGCGTCCCGAAATTTCGGGACGCTTTTTTTTGTTGTATAAGTTATGTAATGATTTTACAGATATAAAATCGAATGACTATTTTGTTACACAGCCTGCGAAATACTTTTTTGCTTAAAATATAATTGAAACCCCTTTACTAATAACAGTTGTGCAATTCCATATGTTAACATTGTCACTAAACCAATATTAGCAATATGAGGGCCTGTTTTCTCCCAACTAAATTTATTGAAAGCTAAAACGGTATCGGATGTTATAAAAAATAACATACCTGGTAACCAGAATAATTTTGAAATAATATGCGCTTTTGTATTTCCTCCTGCTTGAATAGCCATTAACGCTGCACTGCATATTAAGAGCATGTAAACCAATATTGGATATATTAAGGAACCCATTGCATCTTTTAATTGGAAGAAAATAAAAACACAGAAAGCTAATAACACAATTAAAAAAGTAATAACTTTTTTTGTTTTGGGCTTCCCCACTCCATGTAATCCGTTAAAAAAAATAATATTAAAAATATGCGTTGTCATAAAGGCAATCATCCCAGGAATAAAATAGTCATTTGATAATAAGAATGCATCCCCTAAAAAGGAGCCAAACAATCCTAGTATTAATAACCACTTAGCTTTTGGTGCATTTGCAAACTCGTCCTGCATAGCAAGAAATAAAATCAATAAAGGCAATAGCAATAACTTAGTTACTATTTGAACTGTTCTATACGGTTCTCCTAATACTTGTGCATATAAATGAGCCGATAAAAGCAATATATAAAGGGTAATACCCCACTTTTGAATGAACGTTTTCATAAGATGATTCAATTGATTGTGAATTAAAAGTAAGCAATGACTTGCTATATTAGTGATCATTGCCATAAATTTGCGACATGATTAGCCCCGAGGAAGAAAAATTCTACCAACAATGGGAAAAGGAAAGAACCCTACCCAATTACAAAAGAAAACCATTTTTAAGGGGTTTAAGTTTTGGCTTGAGCCTTGGGGTGCTTGTTTTACTCATTTCAGAAATGAATTGGTATGAACGAGCTGGTATGGTCGCGAATATGAGAGGTAATGAAATTTGGATTGTAATTTCAATTATTATCATATCCGTAGGCTTTGGATGGATGTATCAACAATTTTCATGGGAAATGAACGAACAAAGATTTAAAGAACTAACACATATAAAAAACAAAAAATGACCATTTTTACCCCAAAAACAAGCAAAAAACTCAGTTTTTCTTCAATAATCCTGCTATTTGTCCTATTATTTGGCATTTTTAGCCAAACAGCCTGTAGTAAAACTGAACCTTGTACACTTACAGCAACCTATACAAATGACACCAATGCTGGCCAAAAAACAGCAATGATCGCTTTTTGTACGACAAACAATATCACTTACACAACGCACCCAAGTGGCATATTATATCAAATAATTACTCCAGGAGCCGCCACCAAACCAAACCTATGTGAAACAGTATCAATGACTTACACAGGTTTATTATTAAACGGAACTAAATTTGACTCTGGCACTATTTCTTATTCATTGAGTCAGCTAATTATGGGATGGCAAATTAGTGTTCCTTTAATTGGCAAAGGGGGCCATATGAAAGTAGTTATCCCTTCTTCCCTTGGATATGGTGATAGAGCAGTTGGTTCAATCCCAGCCAATTCTCCCCTATATTTTGATATTGTTTTAAACTAGGCTAAGCAAGGGCAAAATTATAGCCAAATAGCCTTTATTTGACCTCTTTCCATTATATTTGCCGACTAAAAATCAGTTAACCAACTTATTATGCAACTCAAAGGATTAGTGCGCTTTTTTACATTTGCGCTTATTTTAATTTGTCTTTATCAATTGTCATTTACTTTCTTCGTAAGAAGCCATGAAAAAGCTATGGAAGCAAAAGCTACTGCTTGGGTAAAAAAATTACCAACAGCAGAGCAAGTTTATCCTTCAAACAAGGAAGAACAATTGCTATATAATGACAGTGTAGGTGAAGCACAAAAAGCTTATTTTAAATTTTTATTAGACAGTACTAAGGATACCAAATTAGGTTTTGGTATGACTACTTATGGTAATGCTAAAGAAAAAGAATTAATGTTAGGACTTGATTTACAAGGCGGTATGAGCGTAACCATGGAAGTGGGCTTAGACGGCTTAATCAAATCTTTAGCTAACTATACAAAAGACGCTTCGTTTAACACTGCCTTAAACAATGCAGTTGCAAAAAAAGCAAATAGTAACGCCGATTTAATTTCATTATTTACCGCTGAATATAAACTAGTTAACCCTACTGGTAAACTAGCCCCTTTATTTGCAGCACGTAGTAATAGCAAGTTAAAATTCGATGATTCAGATGCGGCTGTTACCACTTACTTAAAAGAACAATCTGTAATTGCTTTTAACAATACTTACAAAATTTTAAGAACACGTATTGACCGTTTCGGTTTAGCGTCTCCTAATATTAACCCTGATGAAAACAAGGGTATTATTAGTATAGAATTAGCAGGTGTTAATGACAAAGAAAGAGT
>JBEDKT010000128.1:0-9134 GCA_041172025.1 Bacteroidota bacterium | reverse complement strand
TGCTAAAGTGGAAACAATTAAGAAGAATAATAATAAGATAAATAAAATATCATTTAAAGCACCGGTATGTACTTCTGGCTGATGTCTTAATCGATTTCGCAGATTCATAAATTAAGAATGAGTTGGTTCTTGTAAAATGTCTAAGAAATCGGCACTAGCTACTTCCATTTTATTTGCATTCTTGTCAATTTGGGTAGATAAGAAATTATGACCAACATAAGCAATCAAACCTATAATCAAACCAGTTGCAGATGTAATCATTTTTGTATAAATACCGCCTGCAATTGTATTCAATGTATACTCACCAGTTGAAGCGATGCCATAAAATAACTGCACCATTCCAATAATTGTTCCTAAGAAACCAAACATGGGTGCAATCCCTGCAACCAATGACAATATATTTAAATTACGCTCCATGGAATACATTTCCAATTTGCCCACATTCTCCATACTTTTTTCAATAGCATCTAATGGTTTGCCAATTCTCATGATGCCCTTTTCAATCATTCTTGCAACCGCATTTTCGGTACTCTTTGCAAAACTTTTTGCTGCAGTAATATTTCCAGAAATAATATTATCTCTAATTATTAGCATGAATTTAGGATCGGTTGTTCCCGCTTTTTTAATGGCTAAAAAGCGTTCTATAAAAACGAATATTGCAATAACTAACAAGGCATATAATGGGTACATGATCCAGCCGCCCTTTTGCAATAAACTTATCAAAGAAATTTTATTTTCGGTAACCTGTAACAAAAACAACATATTGTTTAATTTATTTTTAAAGTTAATCGGTTTTATTTGAATTATAATAGGTGTTAATAACTATCAAAATGTTAAATTATTTCTACTAGGTTTACTAACACTTCTACCGACTTTTCCATATCTCTAACACCTATCCACTCATGCTTACTATGTATAGCTTGCATACCAGTAAAAATATTAGGGGTAGGCAGGCCCATAAAACTCATTCTACTGCCGTCAGTGCCGCCCCTGATAGCTGCCACTTTTGCTTTCACACCTGCCTTTTTGTAAGCATTCAGTGCTTTTTCAACTATTGCAGGATGCAGGTCAATTATCTCCCGCATATTTCTGTACTGCTCGGTAATAGTAATAGATAATTTCACGTTTGAAAAAGCTGCATCATTCGCCACTACCTTTTTTGCAATATTTAATAAACGCTCCGCATGCGCTTTCAAAGTAGGCGTATCAAAATCACGCACTAAAAATTCAATCCTTGCTTTTTCAGCACCGCCTTCAATATGATTTGGATGTACAAATCCTGCACGGCCTTCGGTTTGCTCAGGGCACCATTCAGTAGTAGGCAATGCTGCCAAAATAGCACCAGCTACTTTAATTGCATTTTGCATGATGCCTTTTGCTGCACCGGGATGCGCAATTACACCTTCAATATGTAATACCAAATAATCAGCGCTAAAAGTTTCCATTTCAAAATCACCCAAGGCGCCACCATCTAATGTATATCCGTAATCAGCTCCTAATTTTTTCAAATCTAAAAAATCAGTACCCTTCCCTACTTCTTCATCGGGGGTAAACAATATTTTTACAGGACCATGTTGTATTGCAGGGTTTTGTATTAAATAACTTGCTAGTTCTACAATTATGGCTACTCCTGCTTTGTCGTCTGCGCCTAACAAAGTTTTACCTGATGCTGTAATAACGGACGCTCCAATAAATTCTTTCAAATAAGGATATTGTGCTACCGAAATTACTTGCGTAGCGTCATCTGGAAGTATTATTGGCAACCCATTATACTGCTGATGTAATATAGGCTTCACGCCTGTACCACTGCAGTCAGGGGCTGTGTCAACATGTGCGCAAAAACAAATCACAGGCGCTTGAATAGCACTAGTAGCAGGAATCGTTGCCATTACATAACCATGCTCATCCATCGCTGCATCTTTTATACCAATTGCTTGTAAATCTGCCACTAACATGGATAGTAAATCTTTTTGTTTACTAGTAGAAGGGAAGCTGTCACTTGTTGGATCACTTTGCGTGTCTACTTGCACATACTTCATAAACCTTTCTGCCACTTTTAAATTGTCAAATGCCATAACTATAAATAAATACTAAATGAGTGAAAATTTGTAATGATAAAGTTAAGCCGAATGTTGCGTATAAAAAAGGCGCCCCAATACTTTGGGACGCCTCAGTTATTTAGCAGTAAAATTATTAAGGCATAATAATTGTAGAAGGTGTATCAATGTTTACAAGTTCTAAATCAAAAGTTAAGTCTTGTCCAGCCAAAGAATGGTTAGCATCTAAAACTACCACTTCCTCTTTTACTTCAACTACGATTACTTGAAATTGTTGTCCTTGACCATTATTCATAGTCAATGCCATCCCAATTTCTGGATTTAAGTCAGCAGGGAATTGAGTTTTTGGGAATTCAACAACCATTTCAGGTTGTTTAGGTCCGTACGCTTCCATAAAAGGAATGTGTATTGTCTTTTTCTCGCCTACTGTCATCCCTAATACTCCACTATCAAAACCTGGAATAACCATTCCAGTTCCTACTTCAAACTCTAAAGGGGCTCTTCCTTTTGAAGAATCAAATGTTTCACCACTAGTTAAAGTACCGTGATAATGCACTTGAATGGTATCACCATTTTTTACTTGTTGCATATTGTATTTTTTAAATAAAGCACCTAGGGTGCAAAGGGCAAAAGTACATAATTATGGCAGATAAACTAACTTTGCACCATGGACAAAAAGCCAAGGATCGTTTTTATGGGTACCCCTGCCTTTGCAGTGGCTTCGTTAAGTGCGCTTTTAGAAGCGAAAATGAATGTGGTTGGGGTTGTTACGGCACCCGATAAACCAGGAGGAAGGGGAATGCAACTGCAACAAAGTGCTGTAAAGCAATTTGCGCTAGCGCATGATTTACCCATTTTACAGCCTGATAAACTAAAATCACCTGAGTTTTTCGAAGCTTTAAGCAATTGGAAGCCTGATATTCAGGTAGTAGTTGCCTTTAGAATGCTTCCAGAAACAATTTGGTCTATGCCTCCAATGGGCACTTTAAATGTACATGGCTCTTTATTACCTCAGTACCGCGGTGCAGCGCCCATTAATTGGGCAATCATTAATGGAGAGCGAGAAACAGGGGTTACCACTTTCCAGCTGCAACATGCAATTGACACAGGCGCCATTTTACTACAGGACCGTATTGCTATCACCCCTAATATGACAGCGGGTGAACTGCATGATAAAATGATGATTGTTGGCGCTTATTTATTAGTTAAAACACTCAACAGCCTTTTCAATAATAGTATTAAAAGTATTCCTCAAAACGATTCAGCTAACATAAAGCACGCTCCTAAAATTTTCACAAAGGACTGCGAAATTAATTGGAATAAAACGGCAACTGAAGTACATAACTTAGTGCGCGGACTTGCCCCTTTCCCAGGTGCAATAACTAAAATAGAAGGTAAAATTGTAAAACTGTTTTCGACAAGTATACTTGAAGAAAAACCAACAGAAACTGCCGGCACATTTGTAACTGACGGGAAAACCTTTGCGCGCATTGCTTGTAGCGATGGCTACCTAGCCTTAAACGACATTCAATGGGAGGGAAAAAAACGCATGCCAATTACTGATTTCTTAAGAGGCTATAGAAAAGCCTAAAAGCTTTCGCTTCCTAATTGTAAAAACTTTTTAAAATCGCCCAATGGAGTAATACCCGCATGCCTCCATACTTCTTTACCCTTTTTGTAAATTATAAAAGTAGGCAAGTCGTCTGATTTTAAATATTTCATTACATCAATATCATTGCCTCCATCCACTGCTAAAAAGTAAAATTTAAGTGCAGGATCCTTTTTCAATGAATCCATAGTAGGTAACATTTTTCTGCAAGGTGGGCACCATTCAGCACCAATATCTACAAGTACTAAGTCGTTAGTTGTAATTACATTGTCAAGGTCCGCAACGCGCATTTGAGCTTTTGCAGTTCCTCCTACAATTGGCAATCCTTTCATTTTCCAATTACTCATCCCACCTTCTAAATTGGTGACTTTAAACCCTTGATTCACTAAGTAATCCTGCGCAGATGCACTTCTTCCACCTGAAGCACAATAGATATAAACAGGAATATTTTTATCTAAAAATTGTGTTCTTCTTTTAAATTCACCCTCATCCATCCAATTCGCTTGCAAAGCATGCTCTATATAACCACTATTAAATTCAGCTGCAGTTCTTACATCTAAAATTTGTACGCCCCCTTTATCAATAGCCGCCTTAAAGGTAGTTGCATCAACAAGTTTGGGAGTTTGACTTGTTTCATTATTATTAGAACTGGATTGAGCACAGCTTATAAAAAACACAACCATGCTTAACAAGGAAGCAATAAATTTCGCTTTCATAAATGAAATTAATAGGTAACAGAAATTTGAAATGTCTTATTAGTAATGCCTAAAATCGCAGCAGCGGCATCATTTAAACGATATTGAACTGCATTACCAACTTCAGGTAATGAATTAATTACTTTAGCACAAATACTTTTAAAATCGGATGTCGTTATTCTCACAACCGTGCCCACTGGCAACTGGTTGGTTAAAATATAAAATTTCTTATCCTGCCAACCACTTAAACTTTTAAACACTGCTGCAGTACCTTCTAATGTTTGAATGGATGCCGCCTTTTTTTGATTTGAAAACAGAGAAGCAAAGTAGCCTTCGTCTTCAATTTTTGCACTACTAATAACAATTGATTTGTGCACACTATCAGTTAGCCTAATTTTTTCTTTATTCTGCGCAATCATTTGTTGTGGGGCACTAATTGAAACTTCAGCAGTTGCCGTATTGCTAATAGTTGACCTTGATCCGCTTTCAACTTTCTTTTTTGTGTAATATTTGTGCTTCTTTGAATGCTTTCTTCCTTTTGCAGCAACCGGTTTTTTCCTCTTTCCTGACTTAGCCTTTTTATGGCTTACCCCTTTTTTGTGTTTAGCTGATTGTAGCGTTTTCTTTTTTGCGCTTGCACTTACTGCCTGCTTTTTTGATTGCTTTTGCTTTATCGCATTTGCATCAACTGAACAGAACAAGGTCAATACAGCCATTAAGAATATAAACCAGCTTTTAAACATGCTGTAAAGTTACAAAAATCAAGTGCAAAAAAAGATATAAAATTACTTATAACAACTAAGTAAAATGTATAATCATCAGTATTTCAATATTCTCCATTCGTTTGGATAGTAATTATTCAATCTATTGGGTAATAATTTTACCCACCCTAAGCGAATATTATTGAATACGATAGCCTGCCATCCCTTTCCTCCAGGCAAATTCAAATCGGCCCTTCTTAAGTATTGCAGGGCAATTTCTTCAGTCACATCGATAATACCAAAAGGAAGATTTACCCAATTACTCATTGCCAAAGCATGGGAGGGAATAAAGTCCTTCCCTTTTATTTCACCCAAACAAAGTCCCATTTTTTTAATATACAAATGCTTAAGTAAAGCTTTTAGTTCGGCTTCAAAGTTTTTAGACAAAGCCAAAATAGTTGATTGATGATTTATATAATCGTAGGATAAGGGTAATTCAAAATAATTTTGCACCACTTCTAATTCTTTTTTTGTTGTTGACACTAACTTAATGTCATCGCTAAAATATCCTGATGAAGTTGCTTGTTGCTTTTGAAACACTGCAATAAAAAAGCCCTCCCCTTTAATTTTATCAGGATAAAACCTAAAGCCTTTTGCATGTATAAGGGGACTTTCGCAAGCAACAATATTCCATGCAGCTGGCAATGGTATGTCAACACTTTGCATACCTTGAATACCCCCTATAAAATCCATCATTTTCTCGTCTTCGGAAAAAGAATACGAACAGGTAGAATATATTAAATAACCACCTTCCTTTAAGGTATCAATACTGTCTTCTATAATTCTAGTTTGCCTAGTACTACAATGTTGTACGCTATCCAAACTCCAATGTTCAATAGCTGCCGGGTCCTTTCTAAACAAACCACTACCACTGCAAGGAGCGTCGACCATTAACACATCAAAAAAATTAGGTAAGGCCTTAAAATGAGAAGGGTCGTTCTGCGAAACAACAACATGATCCCCTCCCCATTTGGTGACATTTTCAACAAGTACTGCATTACGCTGTTTAATTGTTTCATTCGCAACCACTAACCCGTCCGGAAAATAATTTGCCATCAAAGTTGTTTTACCTCCAGGAGCAGCGCACAAATCCAATACCTTTTCATTAGTAGGCGCTGGAATTATTTGGGATAAAACATAATGCAAAAACATACTACTTGCTTCTTGCACATAATAAGCACCTGCATGCCATAATGGATCAGTAACAAAAAAAGGGCGTGTAGGTAAATAATAGCCTCCACTGCACCATGGAATAGCTTGAGTATTATTTAAAAATCCATGTTTACTAATCTCAAATTGCTTAGCTGCATTTAGCCGTACCGAAGTAACCTGTTCTTTTAATTCATGCACTGCTACAAAGCTGTCTCGGCTAAATCCAGGCAGTCCTTCTAAAGAATCTAAAAATGAGTTAGGTAACAATGGGAATAATTAATAACGGATTATAAAATTTTCTTTTTCTTTTTGCGCTTTACGAAAAAACACTAAGCCTATAAAAAACAAATCAATGGTGAGTGTTACTGACTTGTCATTTTTAATTTCCATCCAGGCTTTTTCCATCTCTGCACTCCAATGAATATCATCAAATACAAAAACAGATACTTCATTCGCTTTTGCTTTTAAGCAATTAAAGTAGCGCATAGTTGGTTCATATTTATGATTACCATCTACATAAGCAAAATCAATATTAGTAATACTTTCCAAATAGGTAGGAAGTGTCAAATCAAAATCTCCTTCAATAAGCTGAATATTACTTAAGCCTAAAGCAGAGAAAGTCGCACGTGCCTGCTTTGCTACATTAGGCGCACCCTCCATGGTAACTACTTTCCCTAAAGGATTAGCTGCAGCTAAATAGCTGGTGGTAATGCCTAAGGAAGTGCCCATTTCTAGCACAGTGATTGGTTTAAAATACGCCACTAGGCTTCCAAGTAACCGACTGTATTTTTTGGGTTTCAAAGCTGCTTTTGCAATTCCGCTTACCGTTCTTTTGTTATTGCTTGTTTGTCTCGATCCTGCACCCCTGTCCCATACCTCAACTAATTCCTTATTAGCTAATAAACCTGCCCGATATGATTCAATGGAAGCTGAAAAAGCAGTTGTATTTTTATGATTCAATACCTCCTTAATAAATTTATATACAAATGGGGAATGTACCCCATGGCCCTGGCCATTGGCTGCTGTAAAATAATACTGTAAATACTTAATTAAAAGCTTTGGCGTTGAATACATATAGCTATTTTCTTTTCCAACATTCTATGTCAAAAGAAAATACATGTTTTTCGTCTGCAGCAAACGCATCGGAAGAATTTTTAAACCATTCTTCATTTAAAACAGGGAAAAATGTATCCCCGTCAATAGTTGTATGTACTCTGGTAAGCCAAATTTTATGTGCAAATGGTAAGGCCATTTCGTAAATCTGTCCGCCCCCAATTACCATTAATTCCTTGTAATCTTCTTTTTCGGCTATTTGTATTGCTTCGCTTAAACTATGTACAATAATAGCACCGTCTTGCTTGTAATTGGCCTGATTGGTGAGGATAATATTTAACCTGCCGGGCAATAACCTACTGCCCATTGACTCGAATGTTTTTCGACCCATTAAAATGGGCATGGCCCAAGTAGTATTCTTAAAGAACCTCATATCCTTTGGCAAATGCCAAAGCAATTGATTGTCTTTGCCAATTGCATTGTTATCAGAAGCAGCTACGACAAGGGTTATATTCATGCTTAATTTATTATTATTTAAACTGCTACTGGTGCTTTAATACCCGGATGACTTTCGTAGTTTTCTAATATAAAATCAGAAAACTGGAAGGAGAAAATGTCTTTTACTTCTGGATTAATTTTCATTGTTGGCAATGCAAATGGAGTTCTTGACAATTGTAATTTAGCTTGTTCAAAATGGTTATTATATAAATGCACGTCGCCAAAACTGTGTACAAAATCACCATACTGTAAACCACAAACCTGCGCAACCATCATGGTCAATAATGCGTAGGAAGCAATATTAAAAGGCACCCCTAAAAATACATCCGCACTCCTTTGGTATAATTGACAACTTAGTTTTCCATCGGCCACATAAAACTGAAACATATTGTGGCAAGGCATCAATGCCATTTTGGATAAATCGCCTACATTCCAAGCACTCACTATCATCCTTCTACTATCCGGTGTATTTTTAATTTGATTAATGACTTCTGTAATTTGGTCAATTACTATTCCATTAGCACCTTCCCAACTTCTCCATTGCTTTCCATAAACAGGACCTAAATCGCCATTTGCATCGGCCCATTCATCCCAAATGCGCACTCCATTTTCTTGCAAGTACCTTACATTGGTGTCCCCTTTCAAGAACCACAATAATTCATGTACGATACTTTTTAGATGTACTTTTTTTGTAGTGACCATGGGAAAGCCTTTCGCTAAATCAAAACGCATTTGATAACCGAAACAACTTTTGGTTCCTGTACCTGTACGATCGGTTTTTTGCGCACCGTCGTCTAAAATATGTTGTAATAAAGTCAAGTATTGTTGCATGCTGCAATTTACAACCAATACCCTTTAGTGTAAAATCATTTTTTTGCTTTTCGGCGCGCCAATTCAGTCCTTATTAGGGTTAATTCCCTGCTGGTTTGGCCATTCACGCTCGTATTTTCCTCGGCCCTTCGCATTAAATAAGGAATTACATCCTGTAATGGCCCAAAAGGCAAGTACTTACTCACATTATAGCCAGCTGTGGACATATTAAAAGTGATATGATCGCTCATGCCATATAATTGTGAAAAATGAACATGTGCATGGTTTGTAACCATTCCTTTGTTTTCCATTTCCTTGGCAATAAGTAAATTGCTTTGTTCATTGTGAGAAGCCAATATTAATGATATAGTAGCTGAATTATCAATACAATAAGCGGATGCGGCATCATAATCCTTGTCGGTGTCAGCTTTGGTATTGTGAATTGGAGAAGGGTAACCATTTTTTTCGGCACGTTCTCTTTCCTTTTCCATATAAGCAC
>JBEDKT010000127.1:0-16949 GCA_041172025.1 Bacteroidota bacterium | reverse complement strand
TTATAAGAGTGTGATAATTACAATAATATAGACTGTACTATTATATGCTAGATAAAATAACAAATAAAAACCAGTGCAATCGGATATCAAAAATGATTGATTTGCTTTTAACTAAAGCAACAGATAGAGGTGGATTTGATTCTTTAAATAAAAAAGAATCGAAAGAGTTAGAAGCTTTGTCTCAATTAGTAGCCGAATACGAGGAAAGCGTTTTAAAGATTTGGCCACTAACTATAACTGCATAGATTTCCTCTAGCGCATCATCCATGCTTTAAAGGCTGTATAGCTTGGGGCTAAAGGGATTGCTACTTTTTGCTTGTCTAATAAAAATTGAACCGAAGCTGGCATTGGCAGTTTTTCGCCTATGGCTTCTTCCACCACTTCGGGAAACTTTACCGGGTGGGCTGTTTCTAAAATAATTGCATGCGCACCTGGTGCGGTTGCTAAATATTTTTCGGCTGCTACAAATGCAACTGCTCCGTGTGGATCCAATAAATAATTAAATGTTTTATACACCCTTGCAATAGTTGCTTTGGTGTCACTATCACTTACCTGATAACTTGTTAGCGCTTTTGTTAATGCACTATAATTATTTTGCATTATTTGTAGAATACGCACAAAATTACTTGGGTTACCAACGTCCATTGCATTAGACACGGTTGCTACCGAAGGGCGTACTTCGTATTTTTCGGTTGCTAAATACCTTGTTACTACATCGTTTGCATTACATGCTGCTATAAAATGTCCCAATGGTAAACCACTAGCTTTTGCCATCATGCCTGCACATATATTACCAAAGTTGCCACTTGGTACTACTATATTCATGGCAACTTCATCCCCATAATTAGCTACCCATTGCTGCCAAGCGAAAAAATAATACAATTGCTGTGGTAACCAACGTGCTACATTTATTGAATTTGCCGAAGTGAGTGTATACTTTTTGTTTAAGTCGGCGTCCATGAAAGCTTCCTTTACTATTGCTTGACAATCATCAAAAGTACCTTCTACTTCCAACGCTGTTATATTTTGTCCGCAAGTGGTTAATTGCAATTCCTGTATTGGACTTACTTTTCCTTTTGGATATAATATTATTACATTCACCCCTTCTACACCTAAAAAACCGTTTGCGACCGCACCGCCTGTGTCTCCCGATGTTGCCACCAACACCGTTGTGGTTGCATTAGTTCCTTTTGAAAAATAACCTAAACACCTACTCATGAACCTTGCACCTACGTCCTTAAAGGCAAGTGTTGGTCCGTGAAATAATTCAAGGGATAATATATTGTCGGTAATTGGAACTAGTGGAAAATTAAAATTAATTGTCTCGGCACATATTTGTTGTAAAACTTCGTCACTAATTGTACCCCCAACATATGGGCGCATTACTTCAAATGCTAATTCAGCTTTTGATAATGTTTTAAACCTTTGTATAGTTGCAGCACTTAACTGTGGGATTTCGGAAGGGAAATACAATCCCTTATCAGGCGCCTGTCCCGTAATTGCGGCTGTTTTAAAATCCACATTCGGTGATTGTTTCTGTAAACTATAATACTGCATTGACTTTGTTAATTTGTTACTTCTACCCCTTTTTCGTTAATTGTAGTTACATAAGTATGATGGGCTAAGCCTAAGCCTGTATATAATTTTATCATTTCCGCTTCTACCGCTAAGGCTGTTTCTTTTTCCTTACTTAACATAAATATACTTGGGCCCGAACCTGATATGCCACCTCCCAATGCACCCGCTTTTTTGCAGGCTATTTTTAATGCATCAAAACCTGGTATTAAGATGGAACGTACTGGTTCAATTATTACGTCTTCCAAGGACCTTCCTATTAAATCATAATCCTTTTTCATTAACCCAGCCACTAAGCCTGCTATATTTCCCCACTGTTTTATTGCGTCCTTTAATAATACTTGATGCTTTAAGATACTGCGCGCGTCGGATGTTTTTACTTCTATTTGCGGATGCACTATGGTTACATGTAATTCAGGAGAAGGCAATGCGATTATTTCTAATGGGAAGATAGAACGCACTAGCGTGACGCCACCAAATATACAAGGTGCTATATTGTCGGCATGTTTTACTCCTGATGCTACTTTTTCGCCATTCATTGCAAAACGCACTAAGTCGTCGTTGGTGAATGGTTTGCCTAATAAATAATTAGCCCCTACCACTGCGCCCGCCGAACTTGCCGCACTTGATCCTACTCCACTTCCTGGCTTGATTAATTTATTAATTTTTACATCGAATCCTAAATTGTTGGGAACCCCTGCTGGCCTTGAACTTGCAAAGCGTTCTGCATATTCTTCAATGAGTGCATTTAACGCTGCACCTGCTACATTTTTTTCTGGATCGGTTGGTAAATTGTAATGGTCTATATTAATGATTTTGACACCTGCTTCGTTTGACAGTCGTTCTACCATTTGCATTTCCATTTCGTCATATGGACTATTTACAGCAAAGCCCAAAATATCAAATCCGCACACCATATTGGCTACAGTAGCGGGGGCTTTTATTTTTATCCATTGATTCATTGGTACCATACTATTCAATTACAATTTCTTTTTAGTTATGCTTATACTCTTGCTGCTCTTATAATGTCGGCAAATACACCCGACGCTGTTACATCGGCTCCCGCACCAGCTCCCTTTATTACCAATGGCAATTCAGGATAACGCATGGTGTAAAATAATACCAAATTGTCTTTTCCGTATAAATGATAGAAGTCCGACGAAGGCTGTATATGCTGCAAACCTACTTTAGCAACTCCTTTTCCATTTACGTCGTTTTCAAACTTCGCCACAAATTTTAATTTGCAATTTTCGGCTGCTGCCGCTTCGTATAGTTTTTTGAAATGTGGTTCTTGCTTTTCCATCTCGGCATAAAAATCGTCCACAGTTCCGTTAAAACATGATTGTGGCAAAAAGGCTTCGTTGGCTATATCCTTCATTTCTAGTTTTGTGCCTGCCTCGCGTGCTAATATCATTATTTTACGCATTACATCGGTACCTCCTAAATCCAACCTTGGGTCGGGTTCGGTGAAACCTTGGTCCTGCGCTTGCTTTACCACTTTTGAAAAGGAAACAGTACCGTTGTAATTATTAAATACAAAATTTAAAGTACCCGATAATACCGCTTCAATTTTATTTATAATATCGCCACTTCTTATTAAATCGTTTAAGGTTCCTATTATTGGTAAACTTGCTCCCACATTCGTTTCATACAAAAATGCTGCATGGTATTCCCTTGCCAAAGATTTTAATTTTGCATAATGTTCATACGGTGAAGAACAGGCTATTTTATTACATGCAACTACCGACACAGTTTTGCTTAATAACTGTGCATACACGTTTGCTACTGTTTCGTGCGCTGTTACGTCTACAAAAATGGTATTACGTAAATTGTTTTCCAATATCGCATTTACATAGTCGGTGGTTGTGCCTGCAGGTGCTTGGTCCAACTGCTCGCGCCATGTTGTTAAGTCAATCCCTTCTGGGTTTATTAATTGCTTTTTACTATTTGCTATACCTACAATATTTATTTGTAAGCGTAAATGCTGTTGTAAATAAGGTACTTGCTTTTTAATTTGTTCTATTAACTTGCCGCCTACATTTCCCGCACCCGCTACATACACGTTCACTTGCTTGTACGATGTTTCAAAAAATTCCTCATGTAAAACATTTATCGCTTTCCTTACATCCTGTGTTGCAATAACCGCCGATATATTTTTTTCAGACGATCCCTGCGCAATGGCCCTTACATTAATTCCGTTTCTTCCTAACACACCAAACATTTTTCCACTTACACCCGGATGACTTTTCATTTGCTCACCCACTAAGGCTAATATAGCTACATCCTTTTCAATAATTAATGGATCAACTTTTTCGGTATTTATTTCTTGCTCAAATTCACTGTCCACCGCCAACTTTGCCTGGTGCGCATCCTGTGCATTTACACCAACACATATTGAATGCTCGGAGGAACTTTGCGTTATTAAAATAATATTTATCTTCTTCTTTGCTAAGGCATCGAATAACCTTTTTGAAAAACCTGGTATTCCAACCATTCCACTTCCTTCCAAACTTAATAAGCATATATTTTTTATGCTTGATATGCCACGAATGAAATTGCCATTGTCAGGCGATTCGTTCATTATAATAGTGCCTGGATGCTCGGGTTGGAATGTGTTTTTTATCCATACCGGTATGTTTTGTTGCATTACCGGTTGTATGGTTGGCGGGTATATTACCTTGGCCCCAAAATGCGATAATTCCATCGCTTCCTGATAGGATATGATTGGTATTTCTTTTGCATTTTGTACCATACGCGGGTCGGCTGTCATCATCCCACTTACATCGGTCCATATTTCTAATGCAGTTGCCTTTAACGCAGCCGCATATATTGCTCCTGTGTAATCCGAACCTCCCCTTCCTAATGTAGTTGTATTTCCTTCCATATCGGACGCTATAAAACCTGGCGCCATATACACATCGTATGAATTGTTTTCGGGTGCACTAAAATAAGTTTGTATTGCTTTTGTAGTTGCTTCCTTGTCCACTACCGCATTTTGGTAATTTGAATTGGTTTTTATTATCAACCTTGAATCAACCCATTGTTGCTTTATTCCTTTTGCCTCAAATGCTGCTGCAATTATTTTTGACGATAATATTTCTCCATAACTTACTATTTTGTCCTGCATGCGCAAACTCAATTCTCTTAACATAAATAACCCCTCGCAATTTGCTTCTAGTTCATTCAGCATTTGTTTTACCAAACTTAAAGTAGCGCTTTGTTGCTGTATGGGTAATAACGTACGTACTGCATCCAAATGTTTTTGTTCAATATTTTGAACAATAGTTTTATATGCCTCATTCCCTTGCGATGCCGATTGCGCCAATAATAACAACTGGTCCGTCACGCCGCTCATTGCCGACACAACAACTATTGTTGGTTCCTTTTGTATACTTTCTGTTACAATTGCAATTACTTTTTCTATCGCCTCTGCACTACCAACCGAACTTCCTCCAAATTTTAACACCTGCATAACCAATTCTTTTTTCTAGTTATTATATTAAGTACCCGTATATATTATCGTCCTTATTTATTTCGTTGTAATTGATTTGGTAGCGCTTCATGTTTTCAATTAACACCCCATAATCTTCTTTTGTTTTTAATTCTAGTCCCACTAATGCTGGACCGCCTTCCTTATTATGTTTTTGTATGTATTCAAACCTTGTGATGTCGTCAGTTGGCCCTAATACTTTATTTACAAATTCTTTCAACGAACCTGGCCTTTGTGCAAATTGAATTAAAAAATAATGTTTCAAACCTTCATATATCAATGAACGTTCTTTTATTTCTTGCATGCGTGCAATGTCGTTATTACCGCCACTTACGATACACACAATTGTCTTGCCTTTTATTTTTTCAGCATAGTCGTCCAATGCGGCTATGGACATGGCTCCTGCTGGTTCAACCACAATTGCTTCTTCATTATACATTTGCAAAATGGTTGTACAAATTTTCCCTTCCGGTACTAAATGCATTTCATTTATTGCATCCTTACAAATTGAAAAATTATGATCTCCGACACGCTTCACCGAAGCGCCGTCCACAAATTTGTCTATATTTTGTAATTCAATTGGGTGCCCTTCTTTAATAGCAGCTAACATACTTGGCGCCCCTTCGGGTTCTAACCCAATAATTTTTGTGTTGGGTGTTTTTTCATGAAAATAATATCCAATACCAGCACACAAACCCCCGCCTCCAATTGGCACGAATATATAGTCAATTGGGTCGGTGGTTAATTCCTTAATGTCATTTAAAATTTCAACCGCTACCGTTGCTTGCCCTTCAATAATAGAAGGATGGTCGAACGGTGGTATAAAGGTCATGCCGTGTTCCTGCGTATATGCTTTTGCGGCATAGGCTGTATCGTCGAATGTGTCGCCCACTAATTTCACTTCTACAAAATCTTCTCCAAACATTTTTGTTTGACTTACTTTTTGCTGTGGCGAGGGGATGGGCATAAATACCACTCCCTTTACATTTAATTTTTTACAGCTATAAGCAAAGCCTTGCGCATGGTTTCCTGCACTTGCGCATACTACGCCTTTTGCCAATTGTTCTGGTGATAATTGGCTCATCATATTATACGCACCTCTTAATTTATAAGAACGTACTATTTGCAAGTCCTCCCTTTTCAGATATATCCTGCACTGATACTTTCGGGATAAGTTCGCATTAAACTGAAGCGGGGTATGGGTAACCACCGACTTCAGCCTTGCGGCTGCGCCTTCAATATCTAGTGCAGGTTTATCGAATAGTTTTACATCACTCATATACTTTCACTTTTCTTACTACTGTAACATCCTATTTATTTAGTGTCATGTCCAGCTTATTTTGCTGGTTGGTTTTCGGGACGTAAACTTCTTACAGTTTTTCCTGTTTGCCACATTTCACTATTGTGTAATTCAGCTAATTCAACTTCTAATTTTTCACGGTAGTCGTCTTTGCTATTTAAATCAATTGAACGTGCCGATTCTTTTCCTGTTGCTACGCTATTATACAAGTCGGTAAATACTGGTAATGTTGCATCACGGAATTTTTTCCACCAATCCAATGCTCCACGTTGTGCTGTTGTTGAACAGTTTGCATACATCCAATCCATTCCGTTTTCTGCTACTAGTGGCATTAACGATTGCGTTAATTCTTCCACTGTTTCATTGAATGATTCAGAAGGGCTATGTCCGTTTTTGCGTAACACTTCGTACTGCGCTGCAAATATACCTTGAATTGCACCCATTAATGTGCCTCTTTCGCCTGTTAAATCGCTATAAACTTCTTTCTTGAAATTGGTTTCGAATAAATATCCGCTTCCAACAGCAATACCTAGCGCAATTACTCTGTCATGTGCTTTACCAGTTGCGTCTTGGAATATTGCAAAGCTGCTATTTAAACCACGTCCTTGTAAAAACATACGACGTAGTGAAGTTCCTGAACCTTTTGGTGCTACTAATATTACATCCACGTCGGCTGGAGGTATAATACCTGTTTGCTCGTTGAATGTGATTCCAAAGCCATGAGAAAAATACAATGCCTTACCTGGCGTTAAATGTTTTTTCACGGTTGGCCACATTGCAATTTGCGCTGCGTCACTTAATAAATAACAAATAATAGTTCCTTTTTCTAACGCTTCTTCTATTTCAAATAAAGTAGTGCCTGGAACAAATCCGTCCGCTACTGCCTTATCCCAACTTTTTGAATTTTTTCTTTGACCCACAATTACATTCACGCCGTTTTCCTTTTGGTTAAGTGCCTGTCCTGGGCCTTGTACGCCATAGCCAATTACCGCTACAACTTCATTCTTTAATACTTCTTGTGCTTTTGCTAATGGGAACTCTTCGCGGGTTACCACATTTTCTTCGGTACCTCCGAAATTTAATTTTGCCATTTGAATTGAGATTTAATTTGTGTTTGTTTAATTATTTATTGTTTGTTCTACTTTCTTTTTTTACTTAGAAAATTATTACATGGTAAATACCGCTTGTCTTTTTCCCAGGTATTCGTTTTCAACTACTTCTTCCCCTGGCTCGCGCTTTTCAAAATCTTTTAACTTTTCGTGAAAGCCACTACTTTGTTTTATAATTGCCACGCGCGCACTTCTTACAAATTCTACCAAACCATAGGGCTCCAAAGCCTTCATTAATTTATTTGTTTCCTCGCGGTGTCCCGTTGTTTCAAATACAATGAAATCCTTTCGTATAGCCACTGCACGCGCACCGTACTCCCTTAATAGCCTTTCTACTTTTACCTTTTCAGTAATTTCCTCACTTAACACTTTGTACAATGCCAATTCCTGCCACACTATTTCGTCATTGGTATTATAGTAGGCCTTTAATACTTCTACTTGTTTTTCAATTTGGCGCACTACTTTAATTACAGTGTCTAATGTTTCTTCTACCACAATTGTAAAACGGTGTATGCCCGCAATTTCAGAAGGGGAAGTGTTTAAACTTTCTACATTTATTTTTCGACGTGAAAATATAATTGCAATTCGGTTTAACAACCCAACCTGGTTTTCGGTATACACTGTAATTGTGTATTCTTGTTTGTCTGGACTTGTATACATAGTAATTCTTTTTTTTATTTTAGTCTTATCTCACTTACACTACATCCTTGTGGTACCATTGGAAACACATTGTTTTCTTTCCCTACCATTACTTCCAATAAATACGAACCGTCGTGCGCTAACATTGTTTTTATGGCTCCTTCTAAACTATCCCTGTCCTTTACACTTGCTCCTGCTATACCATAGGCTTGTGCTAGTGTTACATAATTAGGACTTTGAATATCAACAAAAGAATAACGCTTATCCATAAACAACTGTTGCCATTGACGCACCATTCCTAAAAACTGATTATTTAAAATCATAATTTTTACATTAATTCCCGTTTGCATTATTGTACCTAATTCTTGCAAAGTCATTTGAATACCGCCATCGCCAATTACCGCTACTACTGTCCTTTCGGGTGCACCAAATTTTGCACCTATTGCAGCAGGTAATCCAAAACCCATTGTTCCTAAACCACCCGATGTTACATTACTTCTTGACTGATTAAATTTTGCATAACGACAGGTAACCATCTGGTGTTGTCCTACATCGGTTACCATTACTGCATTGCCTTGCGTATTTTCATTCACTATGCGTATCGCTTCCGCCATGGTGAGTTGTTCCGTTTTAGGATAAATTTCATCGTGTATACACTGCTCATATTCTTCCTTTGCATAACCCGCAAACACATTCAGCCATTCAGTTCTGTCCTTTTGTTCCAATGCCATTGTTAGCAGTGGCAAGGTTTCCTTACAATCTCCCCATATACCTATATCGGCTTTTACGTTCTTGTCTATCTCGGATGGGTCAATGTCTAAATGTATTACTTTGGCTTGTTTAGCATACTTGTCCAACCTTCCTGTTACCCTGTCGTCGAATCGCATTCCCACTGCTATTAATACATCACATTCGTTTGTTAAAACATTGGGACCATAGTTACCATGCATTCCCAACATGCCTACATTTTGTGGATGGTCGGTTGCTAGTGCACTTAACCCTAGTATTGTCCATGCCGCTGGCATCCCCGACTTTTCAATAAAGTTTTTAAATTCCTTTTCCGCTTTGCCTAATATCACCCCTTGTCCAAATATGACTAATGGTTTTTTTGCGCTGTTTATTAATGCAACTGCTTCGTCAATATATTGTTTCCTTATTACTGGCTTTGGGCGGTACGACCTTATATGATTACATTTTGTATAACCAGGGTAATTGAATAATTGAAACTGTGCATTTTTTGAAATATCAATTAATACAGGACCCGGCCTTCCGCTTCTTGCTAAATAAAATGCTTTCGCTAACACTGTTGGAATTTCTTCCGCATCGGTTATTTGATAATTCCATTTTGTAACCGGCATGGTAATATTAATAATGTCAGTTTCCTGAAATGCATCGGTTCCCAATAAATGCGCAAACACTTGTCCTGTTATACACACTAGTGGTGTACTGTCTATCATAGCATCGGCCAAGCCTGTTACTAAATTTGTTGCACCCGGACCACTTGTCGCAAATACCACGCCCACTTTTCCAGAGGTTCTCGCATAACCTTGCCCAGCGTGTATTCCACCCTGTTCGTGGCGTACTAATATATGTTGTAGCTTTTCCTTATAGTCGTATAGTGCATCATATATTGGCATGATAGCACCACCTGGATAGCCAAAAATAATGTCTACCCCTTCGGCTATACAAGCTTCCAAAACGGCTTGTGAACCAGTTAGTTCCTTTACTTCTTCAGTAGTCTTAGTTATTGTTTCCATAATAAATCACTTTTCACTTGTTAAGTTTATAGCTCGTCCGTTACACATCCTTCACTTGCATCTTTCACCAACTTTGCATATTTCCATAATACACCATTAGTTGCTTTTAATACAGGTGCTGGTTGCGCCGCGCGACGTGCTGCAATTATTGCTTCACTTACACGCAATGTCATTTTACGTTCTGGTACATTTAATTCAATAATATCATTGTCTTCCACTAGCCCAATTAATCCGCCTTTGTATGCCTCTGGCGTGATATGCCCTACCACAAAGCCATGCGTGCCTCCACTAAAACGTCCGTCCGTAATTAAAGCAACCGACTTTCCTAAACCTGCCCCTATGATTGCCGATGTTGGTTTTAACATTTCTGGCATACCTGGTGCACCTATTGGTCCTACATTTTTTATAACTACTACGTCTCCTTTTTGAATTTTTCCTGAATTGATCCCTGCAATTAATGCATGTTCTCCGTCAAACACACGCGCTGGTCCTACAAACATATCGCCTTCCTTTCCCGATATTTTTGCAACACTTCCGCCTGTTGCCAAATTGCCGTATAATATTTGTAAGTGTCCTGTTGCTTTTAATGGATTTTCTTTTGGATAAATGATATCCTGTTTTGTAAAATCTAAACTAGGCGCGACAGCTAAATTTTCTGCTATTGTTTTTCCTGTTACTGTTAAACAGTCGCCATGCAGCCATCCTTGTGCTAACATATATTTCATCACCGCTGGCACACCACCATATTGGTGTAAGTCCTGCATTAAATATTTTCCTGATGGTTTGAAATCGGCTAACACTGGTGTACGGTCACTTATAGTTTGAAAATCGTCCTGTGTAAATTGCACGCCCACACTTTTTGCCATTGCTATCATATGCAATACCGCATTGGTGCTTCCGCCCAATACCATTATAACTGCAACTGCGTTTTCAAATGCTTTGCGCGTCATAATATCTTTTGGCTTAATATCTTTTTCTAATAACAAGCGAATTGCTTTTCCTGCATCACTACATTCTTGTTGCTTTTCGGCACTTAATGCTGGGTTAGATGAAGAATAAGGCAAACTCATACCCAATGCCTCAATAGCTGCTGCCATTGTGTTTGCCGTGTACATGCCACCACATGCTCCTGCTCCTGGGCATGCATGTTTTACGATGCCCATAAAATCGGCTTCGCTTAATTGTCCTGCAATTTTTTGTCCCAAAGCTTCAAAGGCCGATACAATATTTAAATCCTGCCCATTATAATGTCCTGGTGCAATAGTTCCTCCATATATCATTATAGAAGGACGGTTTAAACGTCCCATTGCAATTATGGAACCTGGCATATTTTTATCACATCCTGGCACTGCAATTAATGCATCATAATATTGTGCGCCACAAACTGTTTCAATTGAATCGGCAATTACATCGCGGCTTACTAATGAATATCGCATACCGTCGGTTCCATTACTCATTCCGTCGCTCACACCAATGGTATGAAAAGTAAGTCCCACTAAATCATTTTCCCAAACACTTTTTTTAATGTCAGCTGCTAAACCATTTAAATGCATATTACAAGTGTTGCCGTCGTATCCCATACTCACCACACCCACTTGTGCTTTATGCAAATCAGCGTCGGTTAATCCTATACCATAAAACATAGCTTGCGCTGCTGGTTGGGTAGGATCCAATGTGATTGTCTTTGAGTATTTATTTAATTCCATAATTTAAATTTAACCTTGTTTTAATTCTTAACCTTAACACGAATGTTAGTTTTATACCGCTTTGTTAGATGATGGTAGATTTATGTAAACGCTCATGATGCACATGCCCTTCACCATGTAGTTGTTTTTCTATATAATCACAAACTAAATCACCTATTGCTGTTGTGGTATAACTATTCATTGGGTCAATGTCCTTTGTAACAAAGCCACTTGTTAAACACCAGTTTACTGCATTACGCACTATACCCGCTTCGTGCGTTAGCCCAAAATGGTCCAACAACATTGCTGCTGAAAGTATGGACCCCATTGGGTTTGCAATGTCTTTACCTTTTGCTTGTGGGTAGGAACCATGTATTGGTTCAAATAAAGCAACCGTGTTCCCAACCGAAGCTGATGGCAATAAACCTAATGAACCTGCTAACACCGAAGCTTCGTCACTAATAATATCACCGAATAAATTTTCGGTTAACACTACATCAAATTGCGCTGGGTTTATAATTATTTGCATTGCTGCATTGTCCACAAATAGATAATCTACTACTACATCCTCGTATTGCTTTGCCATTGCTTGCACTGTCCTTCTCCACAACCTGCTTGTTTCTAATACATTTGCTTTGTCAATTAGTGTTAACTTTTTTCTTCTTTTTTGTGCATACTGAAATGCTAAATGTGCAACGCGTTCAATTTCCATTACAGAATAGGAGCAGTTGTCGGTTGCTACCGTTCCGTCCTCACTTAATGTTTTAGCACCAAAATAAATACCACCGGTTAGTTCCCTGAATATTACAAAATCGACATGCTCCAATACTTTTGGTTTAAGCGGTGTTAAGTGTTGTAATGAAGTATAAGTTTTTACTGGACGTATATTTGCGAATAAACCCAATTCCTTTCTTAGTTTTAATAAGCCTTGTTCGGGGCGCACTTTAGCTGTTGGGTCGTTATCGTATTTTGGATCGCCAATCGCGCCAAATAATATAGCGTCGTTTTGCTTACAAATTTTTACTGTTTCATCGGGTAAAGGATTACCTGTTTCGTCAATAGCTATGGCACCCATTAAAGCATACTCATAAACAAATTCATGGTGATACTGCTTTGCAATAGTGTTTAACACTTTAATAGATTGCTGCGTAACTTCCGGCCCAATTCCATCGCCCAATATCACTGCTATTTTCTTTTTCATAACCTGGTTTTCTTAAATTTTTTTGTCGAATTATTTTATTGTTGCTTCGAATTTTTCTATTGCTTCTTTCATGCTTAATAAATAGTCAATGTCGTCGTAGCCATTTAGCATACATGTTTTTTTGTATGCGTTTATGTCGAATGTTTCCGTTGCACCTGTTTTGTCAATAACGATGGTTTGCTTTTCTAAATCAACAGTTAAAGTATCGTCGGGACCTTGTGCAAATATTTGTTGTAAAAAAGCATCCGATACTGTTACCGGCAACACGCCATTATTTAATGCATTGTTTTTAAATATATCGGCAAAGAAACTAGACACCACTACTTTAAAGCCATAGTCCTGTATACTCCATGCAGCATGTTCACGTGAAGAACCACATCCAAAGTTTTTTGCTGCTACTAATATTGCACCCGTGTATTGCTTTTGGTTTAAAACAAAATCGGCCTTTGGTTTTGTTTCATCGTCGTTTTCGTAGCGCCAATCCCGAAATAAGTTTTTACCAAATCCGTCCTTGGTGGTTGCCTTTAAAAAACGCGCAGGTATTATTTGATCCGTGTCTACGTTTTCAATACGTAGCGGTATAAACTTGCTTGTTATTTTTTGTAATGATTGCATTTGAATTTTTATTTACAACTACTTTTTAATAGTTATTTTTTTAATTTCGTTTTAGTCGTTTTTCACTCCTAGTTTAACATGGTTCTGATATCACTAATTTTTCCAGTCAACAAAGCAGCAGCAGCAGTTAAGGGGCTCACTAACATTGTCCTTGCGCCTGCACCCTGACGCCCTTCAAAGTTTCGGTTACTTGTACTAATACAATATTCACCCGCTGGAATTTTATCTTCATTCATTCCTAAACAAGCACTACATCCCGCCTGCCTTATTTCAATACCCGCTGCTTCAAATATTTTATCTAAGCCTTCGGCCTTTATTTGTTTTGCTACTTCTTGTGAGCCTGGAACAACTAATGTTTTTACATTGGGGTCCTTTTGCTTTCCTTTTATAATACTTGCCACCAACCTAAAATCTTCGATACGTGAATTTGTACATGATCCTATAAACACATTTTGTACCGGCATGCCTAACAATGTTTGGCCTGGTGTTAAACCCATATACTTCATTGCCTTTTCGAAATTTTGTTTTTCGGTTGGGTCGCTGATACTTTCTAATGTAGGTACTTTACCTGTTACCGATAAGCCCATTCCTGGGTTGGTACCATAAGTGATCATTGGTTCAATATCCTGTGCATTGATATTTATTTCCATGTCAAACTTAGCGTCGGCGTCGGTATATAATTCTTTCCACTGCGCTAGTTTTGCATCCCATTCGGCCCCCTTTGGTGCAAACAAACGTCCTTCCATATAATTGAATGTGGTTTGGTCGGGTGCTATCATACCACCACGTGCACCCATTTCTATACTCATATTACAAATGGTCATTCTAGCTTCCATACTTAATGCACGAATTGCCGAGCCTGCATATTCAACAAAATATCCCGTTGCGCCACTTGCCGATATTTTTGCTATGATATATAAAATAATGTCTTTTGAAACAACCCCTTTGTGTAATTCACCTTCAATATTTATGCGCATTGCTTTTGGCTTTGTTTGCATTATACATTGCGAAGCGAATACCATTTCTACTTCACTTGTTCCTATGCCAAACGCTACCGAACCAAATGCACCATGTGTACTTGTATGACTGTCGCCACAAACAATAGTCATTCCCGGTTGGGTAATACCTAGTTCGGGCCCTATTACATGCACAATGCCTTGGTACTTATGTCCTAGGCCGTATAATTCAATGCCGTGTTTTTTGCAATTGTCTATTAATGTGTCTACCTGAAAACGTGATAATGCATCGGCAATAGGTAATTCCTGATGTAGGGTAGGCACATTGTGGTCGGCGGTTGCTACTATTTGTTTTGGTCGAAATAATTTTGCACCGCGTTTTTCTATTCCACTAAATGCTTGCGGACTTGTTACCTCATGTATGAAGTGCTTGTCGATATATAATACCGATGGACCGTCTTCAATTTTCTTCACCACATGCTTGTCCCAAATTTTATCAAATATTGTATTTCCCATTGTGCTGTTTTATTAGTAGCTAGGTTTTTATTATTTTACTTTTTGCTATAGTTGTCGGCCATTATTTTTAAATCGGCTTCCTTTACTTCTTTCATCTTGTCGGCCACTTCTGTAAATATGCCATACAACTCGTCAATGTCGTTGCGCGTAAATTCATAGCCCAACTTGTGCAAACGGAACGCCAGTGCGCTTCTTCCGCTTCTTGCAGTAAGTACTATTTTGCTATCCTCGGCACCAACTTCGGCTGGATTAATTATTTCATAGGTTTGCGCTTCCTTTAAAAAACCGTCCTGATGTATGCCTGATGAATGTGAAAATGCATTCGCTCCCACAATGGCTTTGTTAGGTTGCACTTGCATACGCATGATTTCAGAAACCTCCCTGCTTATTGGATTTAATAAAGTAGGATTTATACTTGTGTAATAACCTAAGTCCTTGTGTTGATTTAATATCATCACCACTTCTTCTAATGCAGTATTTCCTGCGCGTTCTCCTAAACCATTTATGGTACATTCTATTTGTCTTGCACCGCCCATTACGCCAGCAATTGAATTTGCTGTAGCTAATCCTAAATCGTTATGGCAATGACATGATAAAACTGCATTTTCAATTCCCTTTACATTGTTTACCAAATATTCCATTTTTGCTTGATACTGGTAAGGCAAACAATATCCCGTTGTATCGGGTATGTTTAAGGTAGTTGCTCCTGCTTTTACAACAGCTTCAATAACACGTGCTAAATATTCATTTTCGGTTCGCCCTGCGTCTTCTGCATAAAATTCAACATCGTCTGTAAAATTTCTTGCCATAGTCACCGCCTTCACTGCTCGTTCGATAATTTCTTCCCTGTTTGAATTGAACTTGTATTTTATATGCAGGTCGGAAGTGCCTATTCCTGTATGTATCCTAAATCGCTTTGCTGGTTTTAAAGCTTCGGCAGCAACTTCGATGTCCTTTTGCACTGCCCTAGTTAAACCACAAACAACTGTATTTTTTAGTGCTTTTGCAATTTGGTTCACCGAATCATAGTCACCAGGACTTGAAACAGGAAATCCCGCCTCTAATATGTCCACTCCTAATTCCTCTAACCTTAAAGCGAGTACTAGTTTTTCCTTTGTATTTAACTTACAACCTGGTACTTGTTCACCATCCCTTAATGTGGTGTCGAAAATGAAAACCTTCTGACTCATCGTTAATGCATTTTTTATTCATTTTTGGGTAAATTTTAGTGTTTTTAGGGGATCCTTTGACACATTATTACCCTGATTATGAATAGGTTATAGATACAAAACGGGCTTTTAGCCCGTATATTGTATAAATTTACCCATAATGTGCTAGTATTTTGAGTCATAATTATGGCTATTTTACAACGTGTAAGCCTATTATTATTTGATTAAACTACTGGTTTTCAGTAACTTAAACCTAAATCAGCTACGATGCCCAACTTAAGCACGGACGCTTTATTTATTTTGGTTAAGTCCCTTGAAAGGGCCGAGAAACGCAACTTCAAACTATATATGAAGCGCAATTCCGCGTCGGCCGACCTGAAAATTGTCCAGCTTTTTGATGCCCTTGACAAAATGAAGGACTACGACGAGGACGATTTACTCCGCAAGAACGAGTCCCTGCAAAAACAACAACTTTCTAACCTTAAGGCACATTTATACGACCAGCTTTTGTCTAGCCTTAGAATTGTAAAGCAAAGTGAGAATATTGATTTGCAAATTCATGAGCAACTTGACCATGCTAAAATTTTATACAACAAGGGTTTGTACTTACAAAGTTTACGCTTACTTGAAAAAATTAAAACACTCACAAAGCAAAACAACCAAGTAACTTATTTATTACAAGTTTTGTTTTTAGAAAAGAAAATAGAGTCTCTACATATTACACGAAGTATACAAGACCGCGCTAAACAATTAAGTGAAGAAATTGACGACGTGAATGAACGTTTAGTTTTAATTGCAAAAACATCCAACCTTTCCTTACAACTTTATGGTTGGTATATTCAACATGGTCATGCACGTAACCAGGAAGACAGAATTGCGCTTGACGCATTAATGCAAGACCCAATATTAGAACTCGTTAAGTCCTCAAAGGGCTTCT
>JBEDKT010000126.1:0-4467 GCA_041172025.1 Bacteroidota bacterium | reverse complement strand
AGTAAAAGCAATATTCATGGAAACTAATGATCAGCCAATTCAAAAATTAACTATACCTGCTGTGTCAAAATTTGCAATGTATTTGTGTGTTGCTGGAATTATTATAACTGGCTTGGCTAGTGTGGTATACGACTATATTTATTCATTAAGCTTTGGCTTGTAACAAATTGAATTATGGCTATTAATAAAAATCACGAATTTGAAGATATAGATGGTATTAAATGTGCCATTGTTGAAAAAAACGTGACACCAGAACGCGTACAATTTCTTACCTCTTTACTAAGCTTCAATGAATACCAAGTAGTGGTGGCAGCAAGTCCTGCTCCAAAAGCCGATGTTCCAGATGCCCCAATTGTAGCACCCACTACTTTCACAGTAGGCGTAACGGACTTGACTTTTAATCCAACCAATAGCGTGTTTGGCCGTTCTTTAAAAACTACTGATGGTCACATAGTTACGCTTTCCTATTGGCAGCAAAAGGATACCCTATCAGACGATACTATTCCTTATTTCGAGCACAAGTAGCTGCTTATAACTAACCGAAGTCCTTTCTATAACTGATTATTATCATGTTTTGGTTTTTGTGATTGGGGTACTTTGCCTATTCAAACCACAAAATATCCAAGTATGGAAAGTATTGTCCAAAACAGTAAAAAAACCGACGTACTAGCTAAAGAAAAAGCTACTTTAAAGGTGATGGATGGAAATGAAGCTGCTGTTTACATAGCCTATAAAACAAGTGAAGTATGTGCAATATATCCAATCACACCGTCTTCCACTATGGGAGAGTTCGCAGAGGAATGGAGCAGCGATGACAAAGTAAATATATTCGGAGAGATCCCGAAAATAATTGAAATGCAAAGTGAAGCTGGTGCCGCAGGAACTATTCACGGTGCATTACAAGGTGGCGCCTTAGCGTCCACTTTCACTTGTTCACAGGGATTGTTACTTATGATTCCCAATATGTATAAAATTGCAGGTGAATTAACCCCTACCGTTTTTCATATTGCAGCAAGAGCACTTGCAACGCATGCATTATCTATTTTCGGAGACCATAGTGATGTGATGGCGGTGCGTTCTACAGGATTTGCAATGTTATTCGGCAATAGCGCACAACAAGCGCATGACATGGCAATGATAGCTACCGCAGCATCATTAAAAGCGAGCCTTCCTTTCTTAAATATATTCGATGGTTTTAGAACTTCACATGAAATAAACGAAGTACAAATTTTGCCGGACTATATTATCAAAGAAATGATTGATGAAAAAGAAGTGGCACGACACAGACAAAGATCATTGAATCCTGAAAACCCTTTTATACGAGGTACAGCTCAAAATGCCGACGTGTATTTTCAAAGTCGTGAGGCTTGTAATGAATACCATTGGAATGCACCAGGTATTGTAGAAGACACCATGAAAAAATTTGAAGCCCTTACAGGTCGTTCTTATAAATTATTTGAATACCATGGGCATCCAGCAGCTGACCGAATTATAATTATAATGGGTTCAGGCGCTGGCACTGTTGGTGAAACAGTAAAATACTTAAACGATAAGGGAGAAAAAACTGGATACCTTACAGTACACTTATTCCGACCATTTTCAATTGACCACTTTATAAAAGCAATTCCAACTACTGTTAAACAAATTGCAGTATTAGACAGATGTAAAGAAACCGGAGCTATTGGTGAGCCTTTGTATATGGATATAATAAATGCATTACATAGTGGATGGGAAGGGGTTATGCCAAAGGTAATTGGCGGACGTTATGGTTTGGCATCAAAAGAATTTAACCCAGGAATGGTAAAAGCAATTTTTGAAGAATTGACTAAAGCAAAACCTAAAAATGGCTTCACCATTGGTATTGAAGACGATATTACCCATACAAGTTTAGCTTACGACAAAACCTTCTCCTTAGAAGACCAACATTTATTCCGCGGTTTGTTCTTCGGATTAGGAGCAGACGGAACTGTTAGTGCAAATAAGAATACGATCAAAATTATTGGCGATGTTACCGATTATCATGTGCAAGCCTACTTTGTATATGATTCTAAAAAATCAGGATCTTTAACTGTATCTCATTTACGTTTTAGTGACCATGCTATTAATTCAACTTATTTAATTAATTCAGCCAACTTTATAGCCTGTCATCATTTTCATTATTTAGAAACTTTTGATATTCTAAAAGATGCACAACATGGTGCTACCTTCTTATTAAATGCACCGTTTAAAACTGAAGAAGTATGGCATCATTTACCACATAAAATTCAGTCTGAAATTATTGAAAAGCAATTGAAGTTCTATGTAATTAATGCTTCAAAAGTGGCTAAGGATACTGGAATGGGCTCACGTATTAATTCCATATTACAAACCTGCTTCTTTGCGATATCTAATATAATGCCAAAGGAAGATGCGATTACTGCAATTAAAAACGCAGTTAAGAAAACCTACGGTAAAAAAGGCGAAGCAGTAGTTCAAAAGAATTTTGATGCAATTGACAAAACACTTGAAAATTTATCCTTACTCGACTATACAGGATTTGCTATTGGCAATATTGAAATCACCCCTGCTGTAACAAGTAATGCACCCGCATTTGTGAAAAATGTGCTAGCTAAAATAATTTCAGGAGAAGGGGACGACTTACCCGTAAGTGCCTTCCCTGCCGACGGCACCTACCCTTCGGCTACGACTAAATATGAGAAAAGAAATATTGCAGAACAAGTGCCGGTTTGGGATCCAAGTTTATGTTCACAGTGTGGCAAGTGTTTCTTTGTATGTCCACATGCAGCTATACGTCCTAAAGTGTATGATGCAAGCCAACTAGAAAAAGCACCGGACTTCTTTAAACATGTGGCTCCTATTGGAAAAGAATTCATGAAGGATACAGAAGCTTATACCCTGCAAGTAGCGGTTGAAGACTGTACCGGCTGTAATTTATGCGTTGAAGTTTGCCCAATTGAAAGTAAAACCGAACTGGGTCACAAGGCCATTAATATGCAAGATGTTATTCCATTAAAAGAAACAGAGAAAAAGAATTGGGATTTCTTCTTATCACTACCTGATATTGATAGAACTAGGATAGCCAAGACCACAGTGAAAGGTTCTCAATTCCTAGAACCATTATTTGAATTTTCCGGTGCATGTAGCGGATGTGGAGAAACGCCATACCTAAAGCTATTAACCCAATTGTTTGGCGATAGAATGTTGGTAGCAAATGCAACAGGTTGTTCTTCCATATTTGGAGGAAACCTTCCTACCACCCCTTGGAGTACAAATGCTGCAGGAAATGGACCAGCTTGGGCTAACTCCTTGTTCGAAGACAATGCGGAATTTGGACTTGGTATTAAATTAGCCACTGACATGAAACGCCAATATGCAATATCATTATTAAAAACAATAAGAGAAGAGGTGGGTGCTGAATTAACAGACGCAATTTTAGAAAACAAAGAAGAGGACGAAGCAGCCATCATAAAACAACGTTTAGCTGTTAATGAAGTAAAAAATAAACTAAAAAATATAAGCAACCCTGCTGCAGCTTTATTAAGTCAAGTAGCTGGATTCCTAGAAAAGAAATCAATGTGGATAGTGGGTGGTGACGGATGGGCATATGATATTGGTTTTAGTGGATTAGACCATGTATTGTCAACTGGCGAAAATGTAAATATTCTAGTGTTAGATACTGAAGTATATTCTAATACAGGAGGACAAAAATCTAAATCCTCTCCAATTGGAGCTAGTGCAAAATTTTCAGTAAAAGGCAAAACCACTGGTAAAAAGGACTTAGCTATGCAAGCAATGGCACACGGTAATGCTTATGTTGCAGAAATAGCAATGGGTGCAAACGACGTGCACGCATTAAAAACAATCTTAGAAGCAGAAGCTTACCCAGGACCTTCAATCATTATTGCCTATAGCCATTGTATTGCGCATGGATACGATATGTGTCATGGATTGGATCAACAAGCATTAGCAGTGAAAAGTGGCTACTGGCCATTATTCCGTTTTAACCCAATGAATGAAAAAGGAAAGCGCTTCATGTTAGACAGTAAGGACCCATCCATACCAATGGAGGACTTTATGTATAACGAAAACCGTTTTGCAACTATTAAAAATAACGACCCTGAAAAAGCACATGAATTTTTGGACATGGCTAATGAAGGAATGCATACACGTCTTGAAAAATTACTAGCATTTAAAAACCTATAAAATAAAATCCCCTTCAGCGATTAGTTTGAAGGGGATTCTTTTATAAATGTTAACTGGTTTAAGGATTTGTCGAAAAAACACTTGACTCCTTAACAAAAATTCTTCTATTTAATTTTAACTGCGCAATAATTAATTCAGCAAAGTCCTCAGGATGCATTACTCGTTCTGCATCTCCTGTGATTAAATTAGCACTTTGTGCTAAGTCGGTAACTATGGTGCTTGGGGCCATTGCAGTTACACGGATATTATGTTTACGCACTTCTT
>JBEDKT010000125.1:0-3941 GCA_041172025.1 Bacteroidota bacterium | reverse complement strand
ATGATATTATAACAACAGCGTTTTCTATTTAAATAATAAAACATGATCTCAATTAAAGTTCCAAGTGTAGGTGAATCAATTACAGAAGTTACTTTGTTAAAGTGGACAAAGAAAGAAGGCGAGTGGGTTGACCGTGATGAAGTAATTGCAGAATTAGAAAGTGAAAAAGCCACTTTTGAAGTAAATGCTGAACAAGCAGGTACTTTAGTTCAAAAAGCCAAAGAAGGAGACAGTATTTTAATAGGTGATGTGTTGGCAGAAATTGACGAAACTGCCGCTAAGCCAGCGCAAACTGAAGCACCAGCTGTTGCGCCTACACCTGCGCCTGTCACTATGCCTGCAGCAATGCAAGCTTCAGCTGTCCCAAATAACCTTAAAACAAGTCCAGTTGCTGCTGCAATTATAGCAGACAAGCAAGTAGATGCTACTCAAATTAAAGCGAGTGGGTATGCTGGAAAAATAATGAAGACTGACGTGTTAGAGGCTTTAGCGCATCCTGGTAAAAATGCATTCCAAGGGCAAACCTTATTTTCACGCGAAGTACGTACCGAGAAAATGAGTAACCTACGTAAAACAATTAGCCGTCGTTTGGTGGAATCAAAAAATACCACAGCCATGTTGACCACTTTTAATGAAGTGGATATGACAGCGATTATGCAAATAAGAAAACAATTTAAGGATAAGTTTAAGGAATCACATGGCGTAAACTTAGGCTTCATGAGTTTCTTTACAAAAGCTTGTGCAATTGCATTAAGTGAATGGCCAACAGTAAATGCCTATATTGATGGGGATCAAATTTTGTACCATGATTATGCGGATATTAGTATTGCAGTAAGTACGCCTCGAGGTTTAACGGTACCAGTAATTAGGAACGTTGAAAGTTTGAGTATGGCTGAAATAGAAAAAACGGTAGTGGTATTAGCAGGAAAGGCAAGAGATAGTAAATTAACTGCCGAGGATTTAACTGGTGGCACATTTACCATTACAAATGGGGGCGTGTTTGGAAGTTTAATGAGTACGCCCATTATTAATATTCCACAGTCTGCAATTTTAGGAATGCATAAAATTCAAGACCGTCCAATGGCGGTGAATGGTAAAGTTGAAATTTTACCAATGATGTATTTAGCTTTAAGTTATGACCACCGTATTATTGACGGACGCGAGAGTGTAGGTTTCTTGGTTCGTGTAAAAGCATTATTAGAAAATCCCGCTTTGTTATTAATGGGTAAGGACCCTGTAGCAAGCCTATTAGAATTATAAAACAAATACAAAGTCATGCTTAGGCATGGCTTTTTTTTATGCATCAAGTTATACACCAAAATATTGCAAGTAAGTTATTGGAAGCTTACGATGGTCAGGAGCCTTTGGCGAATTATTTAAAAAAATATTTCGCAGCGAATAAGAAACACGGTAGTCGTGACCGTAAAAGTATTAGCGCTTTTTGCTATGCTAGTTTTAGGGAGCATTTTAAAAGGTTTCCCCTAGAAAAGTATATTTCAAAACAAATTGATATTCCTACATTTATTGCTTCACATAAAGTGCAGCCATTACTTTTTATTCGCATAAGGCCTTGGCAAAAAGAAAAAGTAATTCAAAAATTACATGCTGCTCAAATACAATTTAAGCAAGAAAGTGAAAATTGTTTGTCTTTTGCAAATTCAACCTCTTTGCAAAATATTTTAGAATTGAACAAGGAAGCTGTAATTCAGGATCGCAATTCTCAAGCATTGTCTAGTTTATTAAAACTAGTGCCCACAAGTATTGACAATGTAATTAATGTATGGGATGCATGTGCTGCAAGTGGCGGTAAATCCATTCTCATGTATGATTTCATGGACAATATTAAAATTCATGTGACCGACGTGCGGGACAGTATTTTACATAATTGTGAAAAGCGATTACAAGAAGCAGGCATAAGGCCCGCTTCGGTTCAGGTAGTTGATTTGACATTTCCCTTTGACATAAAAAAGCAATTCGATTTTGTATTTGCCGATGTACCCTGTTCAGGGAGCGGCACTTGGGGCAGGACACCCGAACAATTAAATTATTTTAAGGAACCACAATTAGACAAGTACATAAAATTGCAGGGGCAAATTGTTCAAAATTTAATTCCAGCAATTAAAGTAAACGGACATTTATTATTTGTTACTTGTTCGGTATACGAAAAAGAAAACGAGCAAAATGTGGCAGCAATAATTGCAACGGGTAAGTTTAAATTAGTAAACGAGCAATATTTTGAAGGATACAAACAACAAGCTGATACCTTGTTTGGTGCCTTGCTACAAAAAATAGCAGACTAATAATTTATAATGCTTGCTTGTACTAAAGCTACAATGAAAAGCTAGGCATTAACTGCCCACTTTGAATAATGCCTCCTGCAACAACATCGTCTCCTTCATAAAATACTGCACTTTGCCCTGGCGCTATACTCTTTACATTTTCGTAAAATTTAGCTTGCACTCCTTTATCTGTATTGGATAGGGTACATAGTGCACCAGTATCATGGTACCTAATTTTTGCCATCAAATCCATTGGGGCATCCAAATGATCATATTTAATCCAGTTCAACCTTGCCACCATCATGTCATTTTGTTCTAAATCACTTTCGTCCCCTAACACCACCACATTTTTAACTGGATCAATTGAAATAACATAAATGGGTTTGCCCAATGCAATTTCCAATCCCTTACGTTGCCCAATGGTATAAAAAGGGTAGCCCTTATGTTTGCCTAATCTTTTTCCTTTTGTGTCTACAAACCAACCTCCATTAACACGTTCTTCTAAACCATCCACACGGCGTTTTAAAAATCCACGATAATCATTATCTGGTACAAAACATATTTCATAACTCTCGCTTTTCTTAGCCAATTCAGGATAGCCTAAATCAATGGCCATTTGACGAATGTCCTTTTTGTGCATACCACCCAAAGGCAAAATAGTGCGTTTTAATAAATCTTGGTCAACACCCCATAATACATAACTCTGGTCCTTGGTTTCGTCCAAGCCTTTTGAAATTACATAACGTCCGTTGGTATGTTGGCGTACTTTAGCATAGTGCCCTGTTGCAATAAAGTCACAACCCATGGCGTCGGCTCGCTTTAATAAAGCCCTCCATTTAATATGCGTATTACACATCACGCAAGGGTTGGGTGTACGACCAGCTAAATATTCTTCTACAAAATTTTCAATTACAAAATCTCCAAATTCTTCACGGATATCTAATATGTAGTGTGGGAAACCATTATTTACAGCGGCTAAACGTGCGTCATTGAAGGAATCAATATTGCAGCATCCGGTTTCTTTCCCATTGGTATTGCTTGTTGAATAGTCCCAGGTTTTCATGGTAATACCTACTACCTCATAACCTTCGTTGTGTAGCATTAATGCTGCTACTGTGCTGTCAATCCCGCCACTCATGGCTACTAATACTTTTCCTTTCTTGCTCATATTTGATAGGCCAGTTAAATGTTGGCTTGGCACAAAAGTAACTTATCCTGAGCACTTTGCAATTTTGGGGGTAAAAGGAGTCCCGAATTTTGTTGTCGAAAACCGAAAAATACTATCTTCATCCTCATAAAACGACAAAATACAAGAAAATGATCAAGTTACAAGTAATCGGAAATTTAGGCAAAGACGCCTTAGTAAACAACGTAAACGGTAAATCCGTTATCAATTTTAACGTTGCACACACAGAACGTTTCAAGGACGCACAAGGAAATCAAAAAGACAGAACTACTTGGGTAGACTGTTCTTATTGGACTGACCGTGTTGCAGTAGCGCCTTATTTAAAGAAGGGTACGCAAGTATATGTTGAAGGTACTCCTGATGTAAGGTCGTATACAACCGCAGATGGCCGTAATGGAGCTTCATTAACTTTACGTATTACATCGGTTCAATTATTAGGGGCTAAGCCAGGTGGCACAACTGCTCCTGACCAAAGT
>JBEDKT010000124.1:0-6099 GCA_041172025.1 Bacteroidota bacterium | reverse complement strand
GTATATTACCCCTTGATCGACTTTGTATATTTTCTTCGGCTAGTGAAAAGGGAAGTTCTTTAAAAATAGGTTTTAGGGTAGTTAAAAAACTTTCGTACACTTCTTTAATTGGAATAATATCATATGCATTTTGCAAGCGTTTGCTTAATTGTATCGCGTCCTCCACTGAATGTTCGGTAGAATAAGGGGAAGGCATCAAAATTGCATATACGTTTTCTTTGCCCAATGCTTCACAAGCGATGGCTAAAGTTACAGCAGAATCAATTCCTCCGGATGAACCAATAATTGCTTTTTTAAAACCCATCTTAGTAAAATAATCTTTTACACCTAATACCAATGCTTTGTAAACTTGATCAATATTTAGTTCAGGTACCAAGCGCACAGGATTCAATTCTTTATTGGGAACACGCGCTGCGGGCTCAATAATAGGAGCGTTAATAGTGCCGTCCTCATTGCATTCAAATACTTTAACAGCAGATTCGAATAATGGTAATGCCCCACATAGGTTTGCGTCTTTATCAAAAACCAGCGAGCCGCCATCAAAAACAATTTCAGTTTGACTTCCAATAGCATTACAATAAAATAAAGGTTTTTTGTATTTCAGCACATTTGCCTTTATAGTTGCTTTGCGGTCCTCGTCGTGTGTATAGTCGAATGGGGAGGCACTTAAGTTTAATAAAATATCAGGTTGCTGTTCCATCATTTGGTCCATTGGACAAATGCGGTATAATGGGTTGTCGCCTAGGTTCCAAATATCTTCACAAATAGTAACGGCTAGTTTTTTCCCTTTAAAATTCACTATTTCCCAAGCTTCAGCAGGTTCGAAATACCTATTCTCGTCAAACACATCATAAGTAGGTAATAATGTTTTGTGTATTTCTGCAATTATTTTTTTCTCGTATAAGAAGAAAGCAGCATTGTATAAATCTTTTCCTTTTTTATTTGGATTGCGTGCAGGGCTTCCAATTAAAACACCAATAGTATCTGCTGCTTCTTTTATAATATCAATACTCTCGTAGCATTTATTTATAAAGTCATTGAATTCGACAAAGTCCCTAGCAGGGTATCCACAAACACTCATCTCACTAAATAATATCAAATCAGCCCCTTCTTTTTTAGCAGCTTTAATAGCCGTTAACATTTGTTGGGTGTTCTGTTCAAAATTGCCAATATGATAATTCTGTTGCGCGATACAAATTTTCATGAGCCAAAGGTCGGGTTTTAACAGAAAAAACCTCGCTTTTTTTGTACTTTCGGGTATGCGCGCATTGCAATTTTTATGTTTCCCAATAATCTGTCTTGTTTTGGCTTGTAATAGCTCCAATGAGGATGCTGCTAAACAAGCCCCAGCGGTTGTTGTTACTATAGCACCATTTATGGATGACTTTTTTACAATGGATACTATTCATGTAGCAAAGAGTATTGAAAAGTTAGTTAAAAAGTATCCACTTTTTAGCGCCGATTATTTCACCTATATCATTACAGCAAATCCTCAAAAAGATACTTTAGCCATTAAAGCTTTTTACAAAGCCTATATGCCCGTATACAAGGATGCAAAAAAAGTAAATGCTATAAATATTGCAGCACCTAAAATTCAAGAAGCATTTAAAAATGTGCAGTTCTATTTCCCTAATTATAAGCTTGAAAAAAAAGTAATATTATTCATTGGCCCCTTGGAATCCTATGGTAATATAATCACAAAAGAAGGAGTTGCAGTTGGCTTGCAGCTATACTTAGGGGCTAATGCTCCTTGGTATTTCTCAGAGCAAATACAAACTATTTATCCTACTTATATAAGTCGCCGTTTTGCGCCTGAGTATATTGCAGTAAATAGTGTTCAAAATATAATTAATGATATTGTTCCACTGAATGTAGCTAGTGGAAATGTGTTACATCATATGATTGAAGAAGGTAAGCGACAGTATATTACAAATAAATGTATAAGCTCGCTACCTGATACGGTATTGATGGGTTACACCGCAAAACAATTAGCTAATTTAGAAAGTGAGGAATCAAATATATGGACCTATTTTCTTAAGCAAAACACCTTATTTTCTAAGGATCCTAATGAGGTGAGAGCAGTAATGCAGGAATCGCCCTATAGCGACTTATTTGGGGAGGAATTGCCAGGGAATACAGGGAAATTTATAGGCTATAAAATTGTTGCTGCTTGGATGGAGCAGCGGGAACAAAAAAATATTGAATTTGACGTGTTGTTAAAAACACCAGCTTCCACTATTTTTGAAAACTCAAAGTATAGGCCTTAACAAACAATTAGTTAAGTTTAACAGGAGCCACCATTTTAAAAGCAGGGATATTTACTTGAATGGTTTCCTTGGTTTCAATATTCTCCATGGTATAGTAGCCTTGCATTTTTCCAAGCTCGCTTTTTAAATGACATCCACTCACATATTGATAGTGTTTGCCAGGTAAAATAATGGGCTGAACACCTACAACCCCTTCGCCCTCTACAATTCTCTGTTCGGTATTGCTGTCAAAAACCTCCCAATAACGCTTAAGTAGTTTAACTGGGAAAGTATTGTGGTTTTCGATAGTAATTCGGTAGGCAAACATGTATTCGTTTTGCAAAGGGTTGCTATAGTCCTTTTGGTAGAAAGTTTCAATGCTCACTTCAACGCCTTCGGAAATTTTGGAAACCATAACTGTGTAGTGAATTGGTACGCTTGCAGACGATACTGCGGGATAAAAGTAGGACAAAATGGAACCACTTAAATAAAAAAAGGACCTATTTTTTTATTAGACCCTTTAAGTCGCGTAACTTTGCGCCAACCAAAGTGCTACGAACCCTTTTGGTGTTGTTTTACCCTAAAAAATTGTCAAAAATGAAGATCGCAGTTGCAAAAGGAGATGGAATCGGGCCAGAGATTATGGAAGCCGTAATGCACATTTTTAATGCGGCACAAGTGCCTTTAACTTACGAGTACGTAGATATGGGGAAATGGGTTTTTGACAAAGGGTTTAGTAATGGAATGACGCCCGAAGCCAAGGCAACTATCGAAGAATTAGGGATTCTTTTTAAAGGTCCAATGGAAACGCCTAAGGGTAAGGGGGTTAAAAGTGTGAATGTTACCGCTAGAAAAACTTGGAATACCTACGCGAACGACAGAAAATTCCAAACATTGAGTGGAGTGGATACTGTTTTTAGCAAAGCAGGTATCCCAATTGATTTAACCATTGTTAGAGAAAATATAGAAGATACTTATGGAGGAATTGAACATATGCTTACCCAAGACGTTGCATTAGGTCGTCGATTTATAACACGCCCAGGTAGTGAGCAGGTAATCCGATATGCATTTGAAATGGCGAAGAAAAAAGGAGCAAGTAGAATTACTTGTGGCCACAAAGCCAACATTATGAAATTGACGGATGGTTTATTTTTAGAAGTATTTAAAGAAGTAGCAAAAGAATATCCTGAATTAAAAGCGGATGATATTATTGTAGACGATTTATGTATGAAATTGGTAAGTCGTCCCGATTTGTTCGATGTAATTGTATTGACAAATTTACAGGGTGATATTGTGAGTGATTTATGTGCTGGATTAGTTGGTGGGCTTGGTTTTGCGCCTTCTTCTAATATTGGCGATCATATTTCTATATTTGAAGCAGTTCATGGAACAGCACCAGATATTACAGGAAAAAATATAGCAAATCCAACTTCCCTTTTATTAAGTGGTTTAAGTATGTTACGCCACTTGGGTTTAATGGAGCAAGCTATTAAAATTGAAAATGCATTATTATATACATTAGAATCGGGCGTTCACACAGGAGACTTTGGAGACAAGTCAATCCCTTCTGTAAACACGACCGTTTTTGCACAAGCAGTAATCGATAATTTTGGTAAACAACCAAAACACAATCCAAAACCAATGTTGCCTAATTTTTATGTAACACCAACTAATTTCAAGCTAACAGTTCACCCTATGTTGGTAAGTGATTTAAATGACCAACATAAAATAGTGGGCGTTGACTTTTTTATAGAAAGTGAAGAACAGCCTCAACTTATTGCCGACAAATGCCTAACGCATACAAGCGATTTATTAAAGCTGGTAACTATCACCAATCGTGGTACACAAGTTTGGCCGTCGGGTTCAATATTCACTAATTTAGTGAATCAGTATTATTGCCGATTTGAAACAGTGAACGACGTGGCCTTATCACAGGACAATGTGATTGACTTATACCGAGCTTTGGCGAAGGATTTTAAGATATGTTCTCTTGAAATTTTAAATATGTGGGCTGATAATAAAGGCTACAGTTTGGCTCAAGGGCAGTAAGTAATCAACATTTTACGGAATTAGCCTTCATTTTGTCCCTTTTTACTAGAAAATCAATTTTTCTGGTGGGAAAAAAAACAATTTTAGTGTAATTTCACACCTTAATTAATAAATAGCCTTTTACCTATGGCAGAAGTTATCTTAATGCCCCGTTTGAGCGATACAATGACCGAAGGAGTTATAGCGGCATGGCATAAAAAAGTGGGAGATACCGTTAATAAAGGCGATATATTAACCGAAATCGAAACAGACAAAGCTACCATGGAATTGGAGAGTTACCAAAATGGTACACTTTTACATATTGGGACCCCTCGTGGTGGGAAATTACAAGTAAATGACTTGCTTGCTATTATTGGCAAGGAAGGAGAAGATATTACAGCGCTAATTGCACAGCATACAGGCGGTGCAGCAGCAACAGCTGCAGTGGCGGAAACACAAACAGTAACAACACCGGCGGAAGCTGTTCATGCAGCAAGTGCAGTTGATTTCAGCACAATGGAAGAGGTGGTTTTAATGCCAAGGCTAAGTGATACCATGACTGAAGGCGTTATTGCTGGTTGGCAAAAAAAGGTTGGAGATGCTGTGAAGAAGGGCGAAGTGTTAGCTGATATTGAGACGGATAAAGCTACCATGGAATTAGAATCTTATAAGGATGGAATTTTATTATACCAAGGTGCACAGGCAGGAGAAAAAATACTAGTAAATGATTTACTATGTATAATTGGGCCAGCAGGAATGGACATAAAACCAATCGTGGATGGACTAAAAGGAGGCGCTTCAAAAGTAGCAACACCAGCTCCGGCTGCAGCTACTTCGGCACCTGTTATTGCGGCAGTTCCAGTTGCTGCAACTACAACTGCAACAGCCGTTGTGAACGAAGGCAGGATTTTTGCTTCGCCACTAGCGAAAAAAATAGCACAAGAAAAGGGTATTGATTTAAAATATGTGAAGGGTACTGGCGAACAGGGTAGAATTACTAGGGTTGATTTGGAAACTTATACACCTGCCACTGCGCCATCAACAAGTGCAGTAGCTAGTTCAAATGTTGCTTCGATATACGTACCAGCGGGTCAGGTGAGTTTTATAGACACGCCAGTTTCTCAAATGCGTAAAACTATTGCTAGGCGTTTAAGCGAAAGTTTGTTTACAGCGCCTCATTTTTACCTAACCATGAAAATTAACATGGACGAAGCTATTGCAGCACGTGCTATGGTTAATGAAACAGCTTCGGTAAAAATCAGTTTCAATGATTTTATTGTAAAAGCGGTAGCTGCGTCCTTAAAACAGCACCCTAAAGTAAATAGCAGTTGGATGGGTGATTATATTCGGGAGAATCACCATGTTAATATTGGTATTGCGGTGGCAGTAGAGGAAGGCTTACTTGTCCCTGTATTACGTTTTGCAGACAGTTTATCACTAAGCCAAATTAGTGTTTCTGTGAAAGAATTTGCCAAAAAAGCAAAAGATAAGAAATTACAGCCTGCCGATTGGGAGGGTAGTACATTCACTATTTCCAATTTGGGGATGTTTGGTATAGACCAATTCACGGCAATTATTAACCCTCCAGATGCTTGTATTTTAGCAGTTGGCGGGATAGCACAGGAGCCAATTGTAAAAAATGGCCAAGTAGTTCCTGGAAATGTAATGAACGTTACATTAAGCTGCGATCACCGTGTAGTAGATGGTGCAACCGGAGCTGCATTCTTACAAACATTAAAGAGTTTGCTTGAACACCCATTAAGAATGTTACTTTAATAAGTATATCGCTAGTTTGCTTATAAACTAATTTATACCATTCACGGCT
>JBEDKT010000123.1:0-4515 GCA_041172025.1 Bacteroidota bacterium | reverse complement strand
CCTTAATGCAAATAAGGTGTTCGAGCCCGATTATCAACATTATTCTACTAGCCGGATTGCCTTGGCAGGTAATTATATGAACGCATTTCAGTTATTACCTTATTATCAATATAGTAATACGGCTAGCTTTTATACTGAATCACATTTTGAGTATCACTTAAATGGGTTCTTGTCAAACAAAATCCCTCTTTTCAAAAAACTGAATTGGTTTTTTGTGCTAGGGGCTAACACCTTAAATGTGAATAGCCAAGTAAACTATTACGAGACATTTTTTTCTATCGAAAATATATTCAAAATAGGCAGAATTGACTTTGTAAACGGATACTTACATAAAGGACCAAGTACAAATGGTATTAAGTTCACCTTAAAGCTATTTCGTTAATTAGTGCTCTTTCCTGATCATTGGAATATGTTCTATATCGTCCTCGTAATACATATCGCCTGAACGTTCGAATCCTAGTTCACTGTAAAATTTATTCAAGTACAGTTGAGCACCAATTTTTATAGGTCCTAAACCAAATAAACGGTCGCATTCAGCAATTGAATATTTCATCAAGTCTTTTCCTATACCTAATCCTCTGTGCCTAGGAGAACCCACAACACGACCAATGCTTTGGTAGCCTTCGTAAGACTGACCAGTGTTAAATAGGCGGGTAGACGCAACTAACTCATCTCCAATCCATCCCATTACATGGTATGCTTTTTGATCGTTATTGTCCATATCTAAAAACACGCAGTTTTGCTCCACTACGAACACTTCGCTACGTAACCTTAGTATTGCGTAAAGTTCTGTAGGAGTTAGTTCAGAAAATGGCTTTGTAGCCCAATTAACGGTAGTTTCTGTAGTCATAGGTTCAAATTTAAGGTATTAAGTAAAGTCTTTAATATTAATGATGGCAATCCCGATATTATTTTGCAATTTTGTACACAAATTAACCCCCTTCTATGACAAAAAAAGTGGCTATAATAGGTGCTGGACCTGCTGGTTTGACTGCGGCCTATTTGTTAGGCAAAGCCCAACAAAATGTAACTGTATTTGAAAAGGATCCTCAGTATGTAGGAGGTATTTCAAGAACCGAATCTTATAAAGGATATCACTTTGATATTGGAGGCCACCGCTTTTTTTCAAAATCAAAAGAAGTAGAGGATTTTTGGACCGAAATTTTAGCCGACGAGTTATTAGAACGCCCAAGAAGTTCAAGGATTTTTTATAATAAAAAGTTTTTCTCTTATCCATTAGCTGCTTTTGAAGCCCTATTTAAATTAGGTGTTTTTGAAAGTTTTTTATGCGTGATGAGTTATGTTAATGCGCAAATATTTCCGGTAAAGGATCCTCAGAACTTTGAGGATTGGGTAACGAATCAATTTGGTAAAAGGTTGTTCAATATTTTCTTCAAAACCTACACTGAAAAAGTTTGGGGTATACCTTGTAAGGAAATATCTGCCGACTGGGCTGCGCAACGTATTAAGGGACTTTCGTTAAGTAGTGCTGTTTGGAATGCATTATTTAAGCCAAGCGGTAAGAAAAGCAAAGGGGATGTAATTAAAACTTTAATTGATTCTTTCCGTTATCCAAAACGTGGTCCTGGTATGATGTGGGAAGAATGTGTTGTAAAGAGCAAGGCATTAGGGGTGGATATTAAAATGAATACAGGCGTAAACAAAATCGAAAAAGTTGGAGATAATTGGAAAGTATATACATCGGACAACCAAGTAATAGAAGGCTTTGATTATGTATTATCATCGGCACCTATGCGTGAATTGATTCCTGCCGTTTTACCTGCATTTCCTGCACCAGTATTACATGCTGCAAGCCAATTAAAATACCGTGATTTTTTAACAGTGGTGTTAATTTGCAAAGACCAAGATGCATTTAGTGACAACTGGATATATATTCACGAGCCAAACGTTAAAGTGGGCCGTATACAAAACTTTAAGTCATGGAGCCCTTATATGGTACCTGATCCTGAAATGGCTTGTTATGGGTTAGAGTATTTCTGTTTTGAAGGCGATGGTTTATGGACAAGTAGCAATGAGGAATTAATTGCATTAGGCACAAAAGAAATTGACCAAATTGGGTTAACTAAACCTTCGGCAGTGGTGGATGGTTATGTAGTGAGACAGCCAAAGGCTTACCCAGTATATGATCATGAATATAAGGATCATTTAAACTTGGTTCGTGAAGGTTTAAAACAATACAAGGGTTTATATTTAGTGGGTCGTAATGGTATGCATAAATATAATAACCAAGACCATAGTATGATGACTGCAATGTTAGCAGCTAAAAATATTATTGCCGGAAAAGAATTATTTGACCTTTGGGATGTGAACGAAGATGCTGAATACCATGAAGGCGGAGACCGAGGAGTAGCTGAAGGTATAGTAGGGCGTGCTGTTCCAGAGAAGATAGCTTAATAAATAATTATTATTAAAAAGGACCTCAAATTTGAGGTCCTTTTTATTTGAGGTCCTTGATAAATCATAAGAGGTTGGATATTAGATTCGTTATATTTCATTAACGAGTCTAATATCCATACTTGCCTTTCCAACGTTCCTGTAGGAATTTTTTAAGTTCTTGTTCCCTAGCATTATTTTGCGGTTGAAACAAGATGGTTCCTTTTATTTCAGCTGGCAAGTACTCCTGTTCAATAAAATTATTTTCTCCTTTATGTGAGTATTGGTAATTTTTACCATAGGATAAATCCTTCATTAGTTTAGTGGGTGCATTTCGTAAATGCAATGGCACGGGTAAATTGCCAGTTTTATTAACGAGGGCTAAACTGTTGTCAATTGCTTCAATAGCTGCGTTGCTTTTAGGAGAACTAGCTAAGTAAATAGCACATTGTGATAGTATAATTCTGCTTTCTGGGTACCCAATTTTATTTACTGCATCAAAGCAACTATTGGCTAGTAAAAAAGCGTTTGGGTTGGCATTGCCAATATCTTCACTTGAAAATATGAGCATTCTTCTTGCAATAAATTTCACGTCTTCCCCTCCGGCAATCATCCTAGACAACCAATATACCGCTCCATTGGGGTCTGAACCACGCATGCTTTTTATAAATGCAGAAATAATATCATAATGCATTTCTCCATTCTTATCATACAAGGCAATATTGGTTTGAGCCACTTCCATAACCCAGTCGTTGGTTAGCACTAAAGGCTCCTTACTTTTAGAAGTGCCAATTAACGCTTCAACTGATAGTTCCAATAGGTTGAGTAATTTTCTTCCATCACCACCAGACAACTGAAACAAGGCTTCAGTCTCCTTTATCTCAATTGTATTTTTTTTAAATAAATCGTCTTTTTCAATAGCCTGCTTTACTAATTTTTCAAGCCCAGTTTTATCTAAGGCTTTTAAAATAAAAACCTGACACCTACTAAGCAAGGCGCTATTTACTTCAAAACTTGGGTTTTCGGTGGTGGCGCCAATTAAGGTAATAATACCTTTTTCAACGGCCCCTAATAAGGCATCTTGTTGGCCCTTGTTAAAACGGTGGATCTCGTCTATAAATAATATTGCACCCTCTTTTGTCTTAGCTTCTTCTATAACTTCTCTTAATTCTTTTACACCGCTGCTAATGGCACTTAGTTGGAAGTAAGCGCTGTTAAAAGTAGTGGCTATGATATTAGCCAAAGTGGTTTTGCCAACGCCAGGAGGGCCCCATAATATCATAGAGGGTACTTTCCCTTTTGAGATTGCTTTTTGTAACACACTGTCTGCTCCAGATAAGTGTTCTTGTCCCACTAATTCGGTTAATGATTGAGGACGTAGTCTTTCAGCTAATGGAATAGAAGCGTTCATCTTAGTAAATTAAATATATACCCATAAACTATTCGAACAAATAGTCATATTCTTTTACCAACTTTAATGTTGTTCTTATATGAAGCAAACCAATAGTACTAACCACTAATAAAAATACTGCCAACCCTCTTAAAAGGGTTAATATAAAGGCACTATTAAATTCGGCAGGTAAACTTGGTTGTTGCTGTAAAAATTCGTCTATAAAAACTTGCAAAGTAGCATTTGTTGAAACTAGGATGCTAATAGAATTAATAAAAAATACAGAGCAAAGAAAAAGGCTCACATAAGCATTCAACTTAATCCAGTCTTTTAATTTTGCAGACTGAGGTTGCTCCCTTTGAATGCCCAATTTCAAAAACTTGAAACTTACAAAAGTGTAAATCACAAGGCACGCAAGTATAAATACCATAATAAGGGTACTTGGATTAGCCAATGCAGAAAGTAGTAGGGCGACATCCAAAAATGCAAAAATCAAAGAAATAGGAATTAGTAAATACGACAGTACAACGTATAGTTTTAAATTTTTTGGCATATACTTATTTTAAATTCAATTTTATATGCAGTTCTTCAAATTGCTTATCGTCAATGGTACTAGGTGCATCTAACATTACATCACGTCCGCTATTGTTTTTAGGGAATGCGATAAAATCTCGGATACTTTCACTTCCACCTAACAATGCACATAAACGGTCAAAACCAAATGCTAGTCC
>JBEDKT010000122.1:0-6828 GCA_041172025.1 Bacteroidota bacterium | reverse complement strand
AAATAAAAATAACATGAAAAAAATAATTATAATTTCAGGATTAATTATTGCAGGTTTATTCACTTCCTGTCAAGATTATTTAGAGGCCCCAGCAATTTCCTCTGGAGAAGAATCGGTAATTTTTTCTACTGCTGATTTAGCTAAAGGTGCCGTTGATGGTATTAAAGTGCCTTTCGCAGAGACCAATTCTTACAGAGGTAGATTTTTGCCTTGGTATGGTTTAAATACAGATACCGAATGGTACAATTCATCAGAATCAACTACTGATGACAAACCAACGCTTTGTACTTATGACGCAAAACCTAATAACAGCCAGATGAACTCTTCTAATAACGTTTGGGCAATGATGTATATTGGTATCGAACGTGCTAATATTTGTATTCGTGGTTTGCGTCGTTATGGAAATCCTACGCCAGGAACTCCACTTGGACATCTTTTAGGTGAGGCTTTGACATTACGAGCAATTTATTATGCCGATTTATTAAAAACTTGGGGTGATGTCCCAGCTCGTTTTGAGCCTATTACTTCTGATAATATCTATATTGAAAAAACAAGCAGAGATGTTATATACAAACAATTAATTGCCGATCTTGGTGAAGCTTCAGATTTAACGCCTTGGCCAAATGAAACGGCTTGGACTACAAGTGTTGAAAGAGTTAACAAAGCATTTGTAAAAGGTTTACGCGCTCGTTTAGCTTTAGCAGCAAGTGGTTACCAACAATATCCTGACGCGGTTCGTAGAAGTAATGACCCTGATTTATCTGTTGCGAATATGTATCCATTGGCATTAGCGGAATGTCGTGCCGTAATTCAAAGTGGTAAAGCACGTTTAGAGCCTTCATTCGAAATGTTGTGGAGAAAATACAATCAAGAAAATATTACAGCTGGTGGAGAATCTCTTTGGGAACTTCCTTTCGCTGATGGTAGAGGAAGAATGTTATTCACCTTTGCAGTTTTGCATACGAGTATTGATCAATTTCAAGCTAATGGCGCCAATAGAGGTGGAGTTGCTGGCCCACTTCCAAACGTTTTCTATGATTATGACCAAGTAGATACTAGAAGAGATGTAACTTGTGTTCCTTACAAATACGGAACTGCTGTAGCTGGTGTTGCGAAACAACAATTGAATGCATTTAATAAATGGTATTTTGGTAAATACAGATACGAATGGATGACTAGAATGGTTACTTCTACAAATGACGATGGTGTCAATAAAATGTACATGCGTTATGCAGAAATTCTTTTGATGGCTGCCGAAACTGCTAATGAAGTAGAAGGTCCTGCCGCTGCAGCTACTTACTTGAAAGAATTACGAAGAAGAGCTTTTGCATCGGCTAATCAGCCGGTTAAAGTAGACCAATATGTTGATGCTTTAAATAGTAAACCAGCAATGCTTAATGCTATTGTTGATGAACATAAATTTGAATTTACAGGTGAAATGGAACGTAAGCAAGCACTTATTCGTTGGAATTTACTTAAAACAAAGTTGGATGATGCTAAAGTAAGAATGACTAATTTACGTGATCATACTGGAGATTATGCTACAGTACCATCAACTTTGTATTTTAAATACAGAGCAGATAATGTGACTTTAGATATTTATGGTTTAAATAGAAACGAATCCACTAATCCTGGAGCAGCATATACTTCATTTACATGGAGTAGTTTAGTTGACACTAAAATAAATTCGCTCTATAAAGTGGGGGTTAATCCTGATAATAGACAGTTTTGGCCAATTTGGCAAGTGTTTATAGATGGAAGTAATGGAAAATTAGTTAATGATTACGGATATTAATTCGATGTAATTAACAAACATTAAAATTAACAATGCCTATTTAATTCTAGTTTTCATAGAAATAAATAGGTATTGTTTTTTATAAAATTTCGAATGATAAAAAATAGTATTCCTTTTTTATTCTTTTTTTTAACCTCTTTTCTCTTTGGACAAGGGAATGAAAAACCAGTTTGGATTTCTGATAACGGTGACGGAACGTATAAAAATCCTATTATAAATAGTGATTATTCTGATCCAGATGTAATTCGTGTTGGTGATAAATATTACATGACCGCCTCATCATTTAATTGTATTCCGGGTTTACCGATACTTGAATCGTATGATTTGGTGAATTGGAAATTGATTGGATATGGATTGAATAAACTAACACCCGAAGAAGTTTTTAATAAACCACAACATGGAAACGGAGTTTGGGCACCTTGTATCAGGTATCACAATAATGAATTTTATATTTTTTATCCAGATCCGGATTATGGTATTTTCTTAATTAAATCCAAAAAAGCGGAAGGCCCTTGGTCGAAACCCCTTTTGATTAAAGCAGGAAAAGGATTAATCGATCCAACTCCTTTATGGGATGAAGACGGAAAAGTCTATTTAGTTTATGCTTTTGCAGGCAGCCGTGCGGGAATAAAAAGTGTGCTGGTTGCTTGTACTATGGATTCAGAGTGTATTTCTGCGAACAATGACGAGGTATTATTAATTGATGGTCACCAAGAGGAACCTACAATTGAAGGGCCTAAAATATACAAAAGAAAGGGTTACTATTATATTTTTGCACCTGCTGGTGGAGTTGCAACAGGTTGGCAATCGGTTCTTCGTTCAAAAAATATTTATGGGCCTTATGAAAAGAAAAAGGTGCTGGATCAAGGAAATTCAATAATAAACGGACCGCATCAAGGAGCTTGGGTGCAAACTCAAACGGGTGAAGATTGGTTTTTTCATTTTCAAGACAAAGGACCATTTGGCAGAGTAGTGCATTTACAACCTATGAAATGGGAAAATGATTGGCCTATTATTGGTATTGATACCAACGGGGATGAAATTGGAGAACCTGTTTTAAAATATAAAAAACCTAATGTTGGTAAAATTTTTCCGTCAGTTTCCTTAAATGTTTCAGATGAATTTAACCAACCAAAACTTGGTTTACAATGGCAATGGCATGCAAATCCTAAAATATATTTGGGGTTTCCTAGTAATTTAGGGTATTATACATTAAACTGCATTCCAAAACCAAAAGAAGCAGTAAATCTTTTTGATATTCCAAATTTGCTTTTGCAAAAATTTCCAAGTGATGCATTCACTGCGACAACAAAATTGACTTTTAATCCGCATTTCGATGATGAAGAAGCAGGTTTGGTTGTAATGGGTTTGGATTATTGTTATTTGAAGTTCAAAAAAACGGGTGGTAAATTATATTTATCACAAAACATTTGTAAAAATGCAGATAAAAAAGAACTTGAAATTGAATCAGGTTTAGTTCTGATAAGTAACAATACAATTTATTTACAGGTGCAGGTGGAACAAAATGGCGATTGTCAATTTAAATATAGCGAAGACGGAAATAGCTATAATAAAATTGGAATTTCTTTCAAAGCTAGAGAAGGAAAATGGATTGGTTCAAAAATAGGGTTCGTCGCTTTAAGAAACGGATTTATAAATGATGCTGGGAATATAACTATCGATTGGATTCGATTTAACAAATAAAAAAACAAATGACAATTTTTAAAAAATGCTTTAATATAATCGTACTATTCATGTTCACTAGCTTTTATGCTCAAGTTCATGATAAATCATGGAGAAGCATAACAGAAAATAAAGATGAGAACTGGTTTGCTACAAATGAAGCGAAAGAAATTGCTGAAAATGTGTTGTTATACCAAAGAGAAATTGGGGGATGGCCAAAGAATATTCAAATGCAAAACCCACTTTCTATTGAAGAGAAGCAAAAGTTAGTGGCTTTAAAATCAGATCCTATTGAATGTACCACAGATAATGGAGCAACCTGTCAAGAGATGCTTTATTTATCTAAAATGTATAAAAAAAATCCAGATGAAAGATATAAAACTGCGTTTTTAAAAGGGATAGATTATTTGTTAGAGGCGCAATATGATAATGGAGGTTGGCCACAATTTTACCCATTAATGAAAGGATATTACACCCATATTACGTATAATGATGATTCGATGGCAAACATTCTAGGGCTATTTAAAGAAATAAAAAACCATACAAACTATTACTCCATTTCTCCATCACCAGAAGTTGTTAAAAAGATAGAATTAGCATTTGACAAAGGGATAGAATGTATATTAAAAACGCAATACAAACAAAATGGTGAACTCACTGCTTGGTGTGCGCAATACAATGAAGTAACACTATTGCCAGCCAATGCAAGGGCCTACGAATTAATATCTTTAAGCGGTAAAGAATCTGTGAAAATTGTCTTGTTATTAATGGCAATTGAGCATCCTAGCAAACAAATAGTTGATGCTGTTGATGGTGCAGTTCGATGGTTTGAAAAAACAAAGCTTGTAGGGATTAAATTGGAAACGGAAGTAAATGAAGCTGGGAAAAAAAATAGAGTGGTAGTTGAAAGCAAAGATGCAGAACCTCTTTGGGCAAGATTTATGGACATTGATACCAACGCACCATTTTTTTGTGATCGAGATGGAATAAAAAAAGCAACTTTAGCTGAAATTGGCTCTGAAAGAAGAAACGGATACGCTTGGTATACTGACGATGCAAAAGCCGTATTAAAAAAATATCCTATTTGGAAAAATCAAATAAACAACCATTAATAATTATTTAACTATGAAAAAGTATTTCTATTTTTTATTTATTACAGTAGTATTATATGCACAAACAGTTAATGCACAAAACACGGATGTTTGGGATTTTGGAGCCACGCAATTAGATACCAATCTATATAATAATTTATTGAACGAAACTACAATAAATTCATGGTATGCTTCTACAATAACTCCGGGAAGCGTAAGTACCAGTAACGTGATGCCGGTGAGTTTTACCGCTGGCGCTTTATCGTGGTCTGGAGGCGCAAGCGACCGATTAAGAACTACAAATACAGGTATTACAAGATACGATACAAATGTAGCAAGCGTTACAACTCATAATGGTAGGGTTTATTGTAATGGAAATGCTACTATGGCTGGAAATAGTGCAAGTTCAAGATATTTGGGCTTAACTCTTGCAGAAGATGACGAGGTGAAAGTGGTTGCAAGAGGCGATACAGCAGGACTATTAACATTTGCGAATGTTACTAATCCAAGTTTACAAACAGATAATGTGGCTACGACTGCTGCAAGCGGAAGTACAACGGAAGTAAATTATGTTGCGAAATATGCAGGTGCATACCGAATTTATGACGCAACTGCTAAAGCCAGTTTTTATAGAATTTTTAGAAAAGCAGCCACTTATGTGAACCTTTCTGGAAATGTGAATGTTGCTCAAGCACCGGGTATTCCCAGTGGATATTCAATTTTGTATACCAACGCTGCTGGTAAATCGTGGTCATCGGTTGTAACTTCAGGAGCTTATAACGTGAGAATTCCTGTGGGTTATTCGTACCAGATTAGTTTAGTTAATGCAAATGGTTTTGTGATTAGCAACGGACTTACATTCAATGCTATTGGAATTACAACGCCAACAGCAACTCGCGATATTACAATTATTGCGGTTGATTTATATACAGTAACCGGAAATATTACTGGTTTGGGAACTTCTATTTCAAATTTAAGTTTGACTTTCACTCCAAATGTAAGTAGAGTTTACGTTCCTGTTCCTGTAATTAATACGACAAATTCAACTTATACAGTTCAATTAGAACCAAATTATCAATACGCAATTGCTCCTCAAGGGGTAAATGATTACGAAATTCTAGCCAATACAATTACAATTCCAGCTGCCAATACCAGTGCAAATATCGTATTTACTCCAAAGCCAGTTTTTCCAATAACTATTAATGCAACAGGTTTAAATCCTTCGCAATTGGCTAGTTTGAACTTGACTTTCACCAATTTAAATGAAAGCGGTTATGTTTATAATTTCAGTGCGACTTCCCCAATTTCTTTAAGAAATGGAACTTATTCTGTTACTTATAGCGGCTTAGATAATTTTCCTGTAGAATTAGGATTGGTGTCCAATTTAAGAGTTAATGGTGCGGCTGTTGCAAAAACATTAGCGTTCAGACCGGTTACAGTTTGGTCTTTTGAAGACAGAACAATTTCAACAAGTACTTCTGCTTCCTATAAGGGAATGCTTTTAACTGGCCAAGTTACGACAGTTCCTGCATCAGGACATTTAACAGCAAAAACTGGAGCTACCCTTCGCGTACCAGTTAATCCAGGTGAGTCAATTACTATCGCTTATTATTTTACAGCTAATTTTTCTATTGAAGGTGGTGCTGCTATTACAACAGCAACGAATAGTACAACTACATTAGAATATGCATCCTATGCTTATACCGGAACAACTCCAGGATATGTTAATATTTTAGTGGGTGGAGCTTCTACTTTAACAACCTATTTTCCAGAAATTAAAATTGGATCTCGATTACAATTTACTCCTACATTAACCGTAGGTGTTGACAAACAATTTCAAACAATTAATGGTGCACTTCAAGCTGTCGCAAATATGACTCGGGTCAATAATGAACGCGTAACAATTATGATTGATCCTGGAAATTATGAGGAGATGATTGTAATTAAAGAAGCTAATATTACTTTGAAGAATGCATCTTTAACACCCAACACCAATTTAATTGATAAAGGAGTTAATATTGCCCCAGGAGCGGTAAGAATTACTTCTTATTACGGTGTTGGATACAATTATTACAGTATGGCTAACGATCAAAAATGGAATCAGGACATATTGAATGTTAATAGAGAAAATGGATATACAAACTATCAAAATGTTAGTGGAACTACAAATGGTTCCTATTGGAATGCAACCGTTGTTGTGAATGCAAATGGATTTCAAGCCGATGATATAATCATAGAAAATTCATTCAATCAGTATAT
>JBEDKT010000121.1:0-3706 GCA_041172025.1 Bacteroidota bacterium | reverse complement strand
TAATAGTTCAGGTAAAAAAGTGACAAAAATCATCATTGTAAAGGCAATAAACTTTTTCATAAAAATTTGATTTAAGAGTTATAGGTATCAATATTAGAACCATTGATAAAATAGATTTATGACTACTATCATAACAGAATATGATATTAGTCAGCATCATGATTATTATAGCTGTCTACATTAGTGGTCGAATTAACAAATATTCACCTTTAAATTTTTCAGCATGGATAACGAAATGCTCGAAGTCAAAAAACAACCTACTTATTACGAAGAGGTTATACGTAAAGGATACGATCGCCGCGATTTCATGAAGTTTGCAAGTATGATGGCAGCCTTTATTGGCTTGGAAAAATCAGCCATTGGTCAAGTTGCAAAAGCAATGGAAACTAAGTCTCGCATTCCAATTATTTGGTTGCACTTCCAAGAATGTACTTGTTGTAGCGAAAGTTTTATTCGCTCCTCTCACCCAATGGTGGCCGACATCTTATTAGACATGGTATCACTTGACTATACCGAAACGCTTATGGCCGCTTCTGGTGCACAAGCCGAAAAGTCATTAAAGGATACTATGAAAAAATATAAAGGTGAGTATATCCTTTGTGTAGAAGGTAGCGTACCTGTTGCTGCTGATGGTGTTTATTGTATGATTGGCGGTAAAACATCCATGCATATATTAGAAGAAGCCGCAGCAGATGCAAAAGCGATTATCGCTTGGGGTAGTTGTGCTAGTAATGGTTGTGTACAAAGTGCTAAACCAAATCCTACTCAAGCAACACCAATTCATAAATTAATAACGGGTAAGCCAATTATTAAAGTGCCAGGCTGTCCTCCAATAGGCGAGGTGATGGCAGGGGTAATTGTTCATTTATTAACTTTTGGCACTATCCCTGAATTAGATAGAGTGGGTCGTCCAAAAGCTTTCTATAGTAAGCGAGTGCACGATAGTTGTTATCGCCGTCCTTATTTTGATGCAGGTTTATTCGTTGAAACTTTTGACGATGAGAATGCTAAAAAAGGATATTGCTTATATAAAGTGGGTTGTAAGGGACCAAGCACTTACAATGCATGTGGTGTTATGAAATGGAATGGTGGCGTGAGTTTCCCAATTCAGTCTGGTCATGGTTGTATTGGATGTAGTGAAGAAAATTTCTGGGATAATGGTAGGTTATACGACCGCGCTTCTGCTTTCGCTGGTTTCGGTATTGAATCCGACGCGGATACAATTGGCAAGGTAGCACTAGGTGCCACTTTAGTTGCAGTTGCAGGTCACGCAGTAGCTACTAATATTGGCAAGCAAAAAAGTATTCACGATTTAGAAACCGAAGGTAAAGCAAGCGAACACGAATTGCCTTCTTAATTAATTCACCTCCTTAATTAATTTTATGAGTAAAAGAATAGTAGTTGATCCCGTAACCCGAATTGAAGGTCACTTACGTGTTGAAGCGGATATTGAAAATGGTAAAATTGTTGACGCCTATAGTAGTGGTACAATGGTACGTTTGTTAGAAGAAATATTACGTGGAAGAGATCCGCGTGATGCGTGGGCTTTTGTAGGTCGCGTTTGTGGAGTTTGTACTTCAACGCATTCTTTAACATCGGTTAGATGTGTAGAAGATGCATTAGGTATTGAAGTTCCACCAAATGCGGAGCTTGTAAGAAACTTAATGCATTGTGTTTTGTATATGCATGATCACGTTGTGCATTTTTATCATTTACATGCAATGGATTGGGTGGATGTTGTTGCAGCTTTAAAAGCAGACCCTAAAAAAACGTCTGAATTAGCACAGTCTATTTCAAAATGGCCAAAGAGTTCTCCTGGCTATTTTGCTGACATTCAAACAAGAATTCAAAAATTTGTGGAAAGTGGTCAACTAGGTATTTTTGCGAACGGCTATTGGGGACACCCTGCTTATAAATTACCTGCCGAGGTAAACCTTATTGGTTTAGCGCATTATTTAGAGGCATTAGATTGGCAAAAAGAAATCGTAAAAGTGCAAGCTATTTTTGGGGGTAAAAACCCGCACCCTAACTACTTAGTAGGTGGAATGGCTTGTTCTATTAACCTTGACGATGTAAGTGGTATTAATGCTGAACGTTTAGCTTATATACATCAGTTATTAAAGCAAGGTAAAGAATTCATAAACCAAGTATACATTCCAGATTTAATGGCAATTGCTTCCTTCTACAAGGACTGGGGTGCAATTGGCGGCGGCTTGGGTAATTATTTAGTTTATGGTGATTTACCAACAAAAGGATATAGAGACACCGCTTCTTATAAATTCCCTTCAGGCGCTATCTTAAACAAAGACATTAGTAAAGTATATGAAGTTGATTTAAGAAAAGAAGATGAAGTGCAAGAGTTTATTACAAATTCTTGGTATGATTATGAAGGAGAAGGTGGAAAAGCAAAAGGATTACATCCTTGGAAAGGGGAAAGTAAAATTAATTACACTGGCCCTAAACCACCATTCGAACACTTAGATACTTCTAAAGAATATAGTTATTTAAAAACACCAAGGTGGAAAGGAAACGCAATGGAAGTAGGTCCTTTGGCGAGAGTTTTAGTAGGCTATGCAAAAGGTGTAGAAGAATACAAAGCGATTGTTGACAAAACTTTAAAAGATTTAGACATACCGGTTGCTGCATTATTTTCAACCCTAGGTCGTACAGCGGCAAGAGGTTTAGAAGCAGTATTAGCAGCTGATTGGGCTTTAGAATTTTATGATAGTTTAATTGCGAATATTAAAGCTGGGGATACAAGAATGGCGGAGATGAGCAAGTTTGACCCTGCTACTTGGCCAAAAGAAGCTTTAGGTGTAGGACATGCCGAAGCACCTCGTGGAGCATTAGCACATTGGATTAATATTAAAGACGAAAAAATCGCCAATTACCAATTAGTAGTTCCAACTACATGGAATGCTTCGCCAAGGGACGCAAAAGGTCAAATGAGTGCTTATGAAGCAGCGCTGATTGACACGCCAGTTCATGACGAGACGCAACCATTGGAAATTATTCGTACTATCCACAGCTTTGACCCTTGTATGGCTTGTAGTGTGCATTTGTATGATGAAGAAGGAAAGACCATTAGCCGCGTGAGTGTAGTGGGCGATTAATCATTTTAAAACCATTTTATGGATAATAAATATTTACGCCTACCAAGGCTACGCAGAGTGTATGTATGGGAATTGCCTGTTAGATTTTACCATTGGTTAAATGCTGGCGTTATTCTTGCTTTAATTGCTACAGGATTTTATATTAATAATCCATTGGCATTAATGAGTCAAAAAGAAGCCGCGCAAGTATACACAATGGGATGGGTTCGTTACGTTCATTTTGCCGCAGCTTATTTATTCTTTTTTAATTTCTTATTTCGTTTGTATTGGGGTTTTGTGGGGAACAAGTATGCAAACTGGAAACAATTTATTCCAACATCCAAAAGATTTTTTCAAGAAATGTGGACTGTGTTTAAAATTGACATCTTGATGTTGAAAAAAGATGGTAAAGAACAACATCATATAAGTATTGGCCATAATGCCATGGCAGGATTCATTTACTTTTTAACTTTTATTGCATTCGCAATACAATGTTTAACAGGATTTGGATTGTATGCCGACATGGGCGGCTGGTGGTTCCCTCGTATGTTTGCATGGGTGCCTACTATGTTTGGAGGCGATATGTTAACAAGAACTATTCATCATTGGACTAT
>JBEDKT010000120.1:0-5431 GCA_041172025.1 Bacteroidota bacterium | reverse complement strand
AAATAGGTTCATCTAAAACGCCATCAATATTTATTTTACTTGTTGTTGGTTGGATTGTATGCTGATAATCCTTTTGAAATTCAGTAACTCCTTGAGCCGATATTGCTGGGCTTATAAACGATAGTAAAATAGTAAAATAAAAAAAATAGTATTTCGGCGACATAAGAAAGCAAATATCTAGGAACTCGTTCAGAAAAAGTAATTATTCTACCTAATCGGGGCTATTGTGGTAGGAATGGTTTATTTCTTTTCTAAAAGATCCGGGCGACGGTCTTTGGTACGTTGTAAAGCTTGTTCTTGTCTCCAGGCATCCACTTTTTTGGGGTCCCCGGTAAGTAAAACAGGGGGTACTTCGACACCTCTAAAATCTACCGGCCTAGAATAAACTGGAGGGGCTAACAAATTATCCTGAAAAGAATCAGTTAAGGCCGAAGTTTCGTCGTTTAAAACACCCGGAATAATCCTGCCCACAGCATCTATTATCACTGCAGCAGCTAATTCACCACCACTTAATACATAATCTCCAATAGAAATTTCTTGTGTTACATATAAGTCTCGGATTCTTTGGTCGATACCTTTATAATGGCCACAAATAATTAGGATTCTATTTTTTAAAGAAAGTGTGTTAGCGTCTTTTTGTTCAAATCTTTTCCCATCTGGTGTGACAAAAATTATTTCATCAAATTTTCCTTCCTGTTGTAATTCGTCAATTGCATTCGCTAATGGTTCGCACATAATTAACATGCCGGCTCCGCCGCCGTATTGGTAGTCGTCAATTTGCCCATGTTTATTAATGGCCCATTTTCTTAAATGGTGTACTTTAATATTTAGTAACCCGCGTTCTTGGGCCCTTTTCATAATACTATGCTCAAATGGGCTAGTTAATAATTCAGGAACAGCAGAAAGGATTTCAATTGTCATAGGTTAAAAATAAAATATACAAAGTAAACTAAAGCAATTCGCAAATAACTTTAGTCTAGAAAATCTCCAATATCGCGCCTGTTTTTTTTGGTTGGCCTTCCAATTTTACTCAATCGTTTTCCAGTTTGAAAAGTTGCCGCAACCTGTCTTACACGTTCTAGTTCTTCTACAGGTGTTAAGTCTTCATAATACTTAATGGCCTCGGCATAAGCTAAGCGTTTATCTAATACGGCTGTTACGCGTAGGGTCCAGTTTTTATGTTCCGTCCTTGCATCGTAAATATCACCAACAACAACATTCCTAGAAGCTTTTACGCTATCTCCTTTAAGCTTAACACGTCCTTTGTCAATAGCTTCTGTAGCTTGGCTGCGGGTTTTGTAAACACGGATTGACCATAAATATTTATCAAGCCTTACTTTCTCTTTTTTTTCCACTTCTTCCTTCATGAGTTAGGCGTTTTTTTCCGCGAAAAATTTATGGAAGTAGGGGATTGTTTCAATGCCTTTGTAGAAATTGAAAATATCGTATTTCTCATTAGGGCTATGTAAATTATCACTATCTAATCCGAATCCCATAAATACAATTTTCAAACCTAATTCTTGTTCGAACAAGGCGCAAATAGGAATACTTCCACCCCCTCTTACCGGGATTGGGTCTTTGCCAAAAGTGGTTGCGATCGCTTTTGCAGCGCTCTTGTATTCGTGAGAATCAATAGGGGTGATATAAGGTTCTCCGCCATGGTGTTCGAAAGCTGATATAGTCACACTATCAGGTGCAATTTTCTTAAAATAGGCTAGTACCTTTTCTGTAATTTTTTTAGAGGATTGATTTGGCACTAAACGACATGATATTTTTGCAAATGCTTTTGAAGGTAAAACTGTTTTTGCACCTTCGCCTGTATAGCCTCCCCAAATGCCATTTACTTCTAGTGTTGGCCTTATCCCAGTTCTTTCATTGGTGCTATATCCTTTTTCACCCCAAGTATTTTTAATACCTAAATCAGTCATGAATTCATTTTCATCAAAAGGTGCTTCTGCCATTTTCATTCTTTCAGCATCAGTAGATTCAATAATATCGTCGTAAAATCCTGGTATTGTGATATGGTTATTTTCGTCATGGCATGATGCAATCATTTGGGCCAAAATAGTTATTGGATTTGCCACTGCGCCACCATAAACACCGCTATGCAAGTCACGATTCGCTCCAGTAACTTCTACTTCAATATAACTTAATCCACGCACCCCAATATCAATAGAAGGGTTATCCATACTAATCATAGCAGTATCACTAATCAATATTACATCAGCTTTAAGTAATGCTTTATTAGCCTTAACAAATGTTGCTAAGTTTGGACTTCCTATTTCCTCTTCTCCTTCAATAACAAATTTCACATTGGTACACATTGAATTTGTTTTAGTCATAATCTCCAATGCTTTCACATGCATATAAAATTGTCCTTTATCATCACATGATCCCCTTGCAAATATTTTGCCATCTATAATTGTTGGGTCAAATGGGCCACTCTTCCATAAATCAATAGGGTCGGCTGGTTGCACATCATAATGACCATACACTAAAACGGTCGGGAAACTTGGGTCGACAATTAACTCGCCATAAACTATTGGGTGTCCTTCAGTCTGGTAAATAGTTGTAGTTGTTGTTCCAGCAGCTTGTAATGCTTTTTCTACTTCTTTTGCACAGGTTAACATGTCTTCTTTGTGCTCCGTCTTTGCACTCACGCTTGGTATGCGTAATAAAGCTAAAAGTTCTTCTAAGAATCGTTCTTTATTTTCTTCTTGGTATTGTTTCCATGCACTCATAGTAGTTCAATTTTATAAATAGGTTTAGTAATAAATTATAACTGATGTTTTAAGTTAGACAATACGTTTTCAATAGTCCAACTTAGTTTTTGTTTAAACGGAGCTTTTCTTTTGTCACAATTTTCTATTGTACAAATTGGACAACTAAATGGCATACAGCCGTCGGTATGCACGAAAAATTCAACGCTATCTCCAAATTTATTTTTAATTAATGCACTAAAATCATCTACTGCAAAATGTGCTTCATTTACATTGAAGTACCAAGGCACAGTAAGGTGGCAGTCAATATGCATTTGAGCACCATATTTAATTACACGCAAATTGTGTAAGTCAATCCACTTTTCATTTCTTCCTTTATTAAGTTCTATAATAACTTCTCCTAACAATGCTAAATCTGCTTCATCCATAATGCCTGCAAGGGATTGTCGAATGATTTGATAACCATTGTATACAATCCAAATTCCCATTAGTAAGGCGATATAGGTATCAATGCCAGGGTAATTGGTTACCATTACTAACCCAATACCAATGGTTACTGCAAAAGTGGTAAAGCTGTCTAACACTAAATGTTGTCCACTTGATATTAATGCTAGTGAATTATTCTTTTTACCAATGGTCTTAGCTGTTAAACCAGCACCCAGGTTTAATACAGCAGTGGAAAGCAACACCCAAATTCCATTGTCTAAAGAATGTAAAACATTGGGTTCGAAAAATGCCATAATTGCTTCATAAAAAATTATAAAGCCAGCGGTAATAATTAAGCTTCCTTCAAAAGCAGCTGAAATAAATTCAGCTTTGCCATGTCCGTAGGGGTGTTCCTTGTCTTTTGGTTTTGAAGCCACATATAAACTATATAATCCTATGGCTCCAGCAAGTACATTCACAATGCTTTCTAGTGCATCCGATAATACTGCTAAGGAATGCGTCATGAAGTAAGCCACGAATTTGAGCACAAATAAAACGATACTCAGGGCGGTAACAAAAAACTGTATTTTTAAATTCTGCTTTGACTTCTGCACTGTAACTTATTTATAAAGATGACCATTGAGAAACTTAACGGGTAGTATTATTTTTGTATTGCTAATGCGTACCTACTTTGAACAAATTCCCAATTAACCAAGTTCCACCAATTATTTATATAATCAGGACGCTTGTTTTGGTATTTTAAGTAATAGGCATGCTCCCAAACGTCTAGTCCAATTAAAGGGAAGCCTTTTGTTTCGGCTATATCCATTAATGGGTTGTCTTGGTTTGGCGTTGAACAAATGGCTAAGCTACCATCGGTTTTAATAATTAACCAAGCCCAGCCACTTCCAAACCTTGCTTTTGCACTATCGCCAAAGGCAGTTTTAAAATCGGCAAATGAACCAAATGATTTTTCAATGGCAGCTGCTAAAGCCCCGGTGGGGTTAGTAGAAGGTGCTGGCTTCATCAATTGCCAAAACAATTCGTGATTATAATGACCACCTGCATTGTTTCTCATTTTAACAGTGTAGGTAGAAATAGTATTTAATAAGCTAGTTAAACTTGTTGTAGAAGTAGCTACCTTTTCTGCAACGCAGGCATCTGCTAAATTTCTTGCATAACCAGCAGCGTGTTTTGTATAATGAATTTCCATTGTTAATGCATCAATAAAAGGCTCCAAAGCATTGTATGCATAGGGCAGTGGTTGTTGCTGGAATTCGGAAATAGCGAATAAATTGCTTGGACTAATTTTTGAAAACAAGGGCATTGCAGCCAAGGCAATACCAGCTTTGCCAGTTTTTGTCAAAAATTGGCGTCTGTTTTGTAAGTTATTTGCCATGATATTATTTTTTAAAGTACTTACGTAAAGTTACCTTAATTGGCTGTAAAAGTCGGTAGTAAAATTCTTGGTTAAATAGTTGAGAATCGCGCATGGCCTTGTATGTTAGGAATAGGCCCACGGGAATCAAAATACCAGAGGACAACCACATGCCTTTATACACGTCCCATTGCCCTGATTTTGCAAATTTTTCTCCAAAATTATTTAATAGGAAAAAGATAACAAAGAATACAATAGCCAATACCATTGGAGTACCCAGCCCTCCTTTTCTAATAATAGATCCTAGTGGAGCACCTATTAAAAACAAGACAATGCAAGCAAAGGAAAGTGTGAATTTTCTATGCCATTCAATAGCATGATAAGCAGCTGCGCTTTTATTTGATAATTCTAAATCCGCTAACAGTTTAAAATTACCTGCAATAGAATTTAATTGAAAACCAGCAAAGTCCTTCATGCTATAGGATAGCGAATCGGATAGGAGTTCGCTAAATTTTTTAATGCGAGGCGCTTTTTTCTGAGCTAAGAATAAAGCGCTACTATCTTTATAATTCATGAATTTCAAAGTAGGTGTAATGTCTGCATACATTCTTTGCAAATAAAAACTGTCTTTATTGTTTAATGAATCAATCGCTTTATTTAGTTGGCTTACGTTTAACATTTTAGGATCATAATTAATCTCATCCTCTTTGTTCATTTGGAAACTGTTCAAATCAAAAACCTTTTTATATTCCTTAAAGTATAGCCTTGTAAATTCAGTATTAGTAGTGTTTTTTTGTCCTCTTTCTTGGTAACGCCATCCATTGTACAATATAAATTCCAAAAACTTTTTATTTGCTGTAACGCGCATCACGCCTGACTCAGCAATGATCATATTATCCTGTAAATT
>JBEDKT010000119.1:0-2765 GCA_041172025.1 Bacteroidota bacterium | reverse complement strand
ATTCAATGCCTATATTTTTTGTATAAGCATTTTGTAAGTGCGTTAAAATATGCTTTAAGCTAGTTGTGCCTAAGCCAATTAAATTTCCCGCATTAAACGTTTTATCCAAATCTGCATCGGTTAAATCAAAAAAGGATAAGGCTAAATTTGCACTCCTATCTTTTCTTTCGCGAATTGGATTTGTAGTTGCCACTAAATGACCTTTGTTTCGGTATCCTAATATTAACCGGTACACTTTTATTTCGTTCGCCCAATCAATAGACGTTGAACTTGTTGTTGCACTATTTATTGAGGCTCCTGAAGGAGCACCGTTTTGCATTGCAAAGTCGAAACCTTCAAAAAACTTTTTTAAATCGGGATCCACAGCACTTGAATCCGTTAAAAATTGCTGATAAAGCCCTTCTATAAAGGCTGGATGCGAGTTGGTTATATAGGAGAAATCCTTCATTTAAATTACTGTATTTAGGTGAAAATACGGAGGGCAAATATCGGGTTAAATGATTGATTTTGTATGAAAAATTGAATAAAAACATGGAAGAAATAGCAAGAATTGAAGCTTATTTAGCGGCTTTAGTTAATTGAGTATTAACTAGTTGATTATCAATAAATTAGGTGTATTTTATATTTTTTTTCATTTTAATTTTAATTATTAGGCTTCTTCCCTTACCTTTGCCCTCCTGAAAATTAATTAGTACATGGCAAATCATTCGGCTACCAAAAAAGATGTAAGACAAGCAACTAAACGTCGCGATAGAAACCGTTATTATGGTAAAACTACCCGTAACGCTATTCGTGATTTAAAGACAATAGAAGAGCAAAAAGCTTACGACGAGAAATTACCAAACATCGTTTCTCAAATTGATAAATTAGCAAAACGTGGAATTATCCATAAAAACAAAGCTGCTAATTTAAAAAGTAAGTTAGCTAAACACGTTGCAGTAGCAATCGTTGTTAAGAAAAAGTAATCCTATATAGCTTAGCTATCAAGATAAAATATTAATCCTACCCTAATCGGTAGGATTTTTTTTTGTGTATCTTCGCGCATGACCGAAAAAATACTCATCCTCGACTTTGGTAGTCAATACACGCAACTTATAGCTAGGGCTGTTAGAGAAGCTAATGTTTATTGCGAAATCAAGCCATTTAACAGTAAAATTGAGTTTGATAACACCCTAAAAGGAATCATTTTAAGTGGCTCCCCTGCTAGTGTAAACGAAACCGACGCCCCAAACGTGGATATTCAAGCCATGTTGGATAAAATACCTGTACTTACTGTTTGTTATGGCGCCCAATTAAGTGCCAAAAACTTTGGCGGTAAAGTAGAAAAATCAAATAAAAGAGAATACGGACGCGCGCAGCTACGTATCCAAAAACAAGACATTATCTTCCAAAATGTCCCAAATAATAGCCAAGTATGGATGAGCCATAGCGACTCCATCACTCAATTACCTGAAAATTTTGAACTTTTAGCTGATACCGACAGTATCCCAGTAGCTGCCTTTAGGAAAAAGCAGGATACTGGCAATAGCCTTCACGGATTTCAATTCCACCCCGAAGTATACCATTCCTCAGAAGGGAAAACAATGATAAAAAACTTTTTGGTGGGCATTTGTGGCTGTCAACAAAATTGGACACCAGCGTCCTTTGTGCAAGAAACAGTTGACAAGTTAAAAGCTCAAATTGGAGACGGTCATGTAATTATGGCCCTAAGTGGTGGGGTGGATAGCACCGTTGCCGCTACCCTAATCCATAAAGCTATTGGAAATAGGCTTCATGGTATTTTTGTAGACAATGGCGTTTTAAGGAAAGACGAGTTTCAAAATGTGCTAGATATATACAAAAGGGTTGGCCTAAATGTAAAAGGCATTGATGCTAAGCAAATGTTTTATGATGGTTTAGCAGGCAAGTCGGACCCTGAAGAAAAGCGAAAAGTTATTGGAAAACTATTTATAGATGTATTTCAAATAGAAGCTTCTAATATGTTGGAAGCCAAGTTTTTAGGACAAGGAACTATTTACCCAGACGTAATTGAAAGTGTAAGCGTTCACGGACCCTCTCAAACTATAAAGTCACACCATAATGTAGGTGGACTGCCTGACACTTTACACCTTAGCCTGGTGGAACCACTTAGGTATTTATTTAAGGATGAAGTAAGAAAAGTAGGCCTTGAGCTAGGTATCCCAGCTGACCTTATTAACCGTCACCCTTTCCCAGGACCAGGATTAGCCATTCGTATTTTAGGCGATATTACCCCTGAAAAAGTGGACTTATTACAGAGAGCTGACGACATTTATATGAGATCACTAAAAGAATTCGACCTATATAACAAAGTTTGGCAAGCAGGAACCATTCTGTTGCCCGTTAAAAGTGTTGGCGTAATGGGTGATGAAAGGACTTACGAGTTCACAATTGCCTTAAGAGCGGTTACTTCAGTTGACGGCATGACGGCCGATTGGGCACACCTTCCTTATGAGTTTTTAGCGCATGTAAGCAATGCCATTATAAATGAGGTTAGAGGTATTAACAGGGTTGTTTACGACATTAGCAGCAAGCCCCCTGCAACAATAGAATGGGAATAACGAACAATTACAAGTTGTAATTAAATTTTAATAAGAATAGCCTAAGTATTTGTTAATCATTTGCTTAGGCTATTTCATTTAAAGTAAACTACTTGCTTATACCGCATGCGAATTGGCTATTTAAAAGCTAATCAAATGGGAAATAAGTCCTGAAAGGGGTAAAAAAAATCCCGAAAGCTTTAATGC
>JBEDKT010000118.1:0-3252 GCA_041172025.1 Bacteroidota bacterium | reverse complement strand
TTTTTAAGGATTAACCAAAAATTCAAACTAGCCACCAGAGAACAGGAAGCCCTTATTGTGAAACAAAGAGAAGCAACTGACAAAAGACTGTACAACTATAATATTAATGCTGTTTTTATAGGGCAAATTGAAAAATTAAATTTAGATAACCAATAAGCTACACCCTCTCCTATCGCTAGTGTCCATTCTTCCTAGTATTTCAAAACTTCCGTCTTCATATAAATGGCCTAGGTCCTCAGTGGCTATAAATGCGCAGCTGTATATATTGGCTAAGTCAATTACATGAATAACCCCCTTGCCCACAGTTTTTAATGACCCCGGGTCTTCTTCATCTCCTACTAAAACTTTCATCCATGGTGGGCAACGAAACAAACCATTGCCCATTGAATAGGCCTGGCTTAATAGTTCCGTCATACCGTATTCCGAATGTATTTGTGTAGTTCCAAACCCAGATTTTAAGTAGTTATGTAAAGCTGGCTTAAGCATCTCCAATTTCCTTCCCTTCATTCCTCCAGTTTCTATAATTGTTGTGTATTGCAATTGTTGCGGGAATGCCTCCATAAAATCTATTAATGCAAAACTTACTCCTACTAATAGCGTTTTTTGTTTTGTGGCTTCTAATGCTTTAATTACTTTGTCGAGATTTTCGAATTCATTTAAATAAAACCCGCTTTGCTCATGGCCTGAAAGTTGAATAAGTTTATCCACCATATACACTAAGGAAGAGTGCTTACGTTCTAAATAGGAAGGCAATAAACCAATGATACAATAATCGGAAGCATTGCCATAAAAAAGATTGAAGCACTTTATAAAGCTTTGTTCGTATAAATTAATATCAGCAACCCAGTGCTTACTTACCACATCTTGCGTTGTGCCACTACTTTCAAATAAAGTGTTGGGTTGTTCCCCTATATAAACATTGTGCGATTTAAAAAAAGCGATAGGTAGAAATGGAATTTGATGTACCCCCTTAATTAACGGATTTTCCTGTTTCGATAACTGAATCCACTGTTTATATACTGGGTTAAGTGCTGCCTGGAATTCAAATACTTTTTGACAGATTGGCAAAAAATTGGCTGGAGTCAAATTCCATAGTGCACTTGTATCAAAACTTGGGTAGCTCATCCTATAATATCAATGGGTTTTTACAAAAGTATCATTATTATAGACAATATAGAAGAGAAAGCAGCCAAAACTAACTTCATCAGGCCTTATACTAATTAAAAGCAATAATTAGTATCTTGCAGGGGTGTAATTTAAACTAACTATTATGGCAAAAGATGCTGCAAAAAAATCAAGTACAAAGGTAAGCAAAGTGTTAATTCAAGAAAATGCATACCAGTTTCTAAAAGACTATATCAATAATCCCTCTCCTGTTGGTTTTGAATCGAGTGGTCAAAAAATTTGGCTTAACTACCTGAAAAAATATGTAGACACCACATTCACCGATCCTTATGGAACGGCAGTGGGTGTGATTAATCCCGAGCATCCTTTTAAAGTAGTTATTGAAGCGCATGCCGACGAGATTAGCTGGTTTGTAAATTATATTACTGAGCAAGGTTTAATTCACCTAAAAAGAAATGGAGGTGTCGACCATCAAATAGCGCCTTCGATGCGCGTTTGGATACATGGAAAAAAAGGACCTGTAAAAGCTGTTTTTGGATGGCCTGCCATTCATACAAGAATGAGTAATGCTGAACAAAAGGAACCACAACCAAAAGTGGAAACCTTAACCTTAGACTGTGGCGCAAGAAGCAAGAAAGACGTTGAAGCATTGGGTATTCATATTGGCGCTGTTGTAACCTATACCGATGGATTTGACGAACTAGCACATGACTTTATTATTGGTCGTGCATTTGATAATAGAATTGGAGGGTTTATGATTGCAGAAGTAGCTCGGAAATTAAAAGAAAATAAAAAGACATTACCATTTGGTTTGTACATAGTAAATGCGGTGCAAGAAGAAATTGGTTTAAGAGGTGCTGAAATGATAGCTAGAAGAATTAAACCAAATATTGCCATTATTACCGACGTTACGCACGATACTAATACGCCTACGATTAATAAAGCAATTGAAGGTGATATTCAATCAGGTAAGGGGCCAACGCTTTCTTATGCTCCTGCAATACATAATAAATTATTAGCCATTGTTGAAGAAGTGGCAACCAATAAAAAAATTCCAGTTCAGTTTCATGCATTATCAAGAAGTACGGGAACCGATACCGATAGTTTTGCTTATGCAAACGACGGTTGTCCTTCCGTATTAATTTCAATTCCACTTAGGTACATGCATACTACTGTTGAAATGATTCATAAAAAAGACATTGTTGACACCATTGATTTAATGTATGAAACATTACTTAAGTTATCACCGAAGACTAATTTAAGTTACCTATAATGGCTAATTCCCCCCTTCAAATTGCTATTATAGACATGTACGACGGAGAACCCAACCTTGGGAAACGTTGTATACATGGTATACTTGAAAAATGGAGTAAGGAAAGGAGTATTGAAATAAAATCTACAGTATTTAGACTAAGAAATTATGTCGAAATCCCAGAGGATGAATTTGATATTTACATTTCAACAGGCGGCCCTGGCTCGCCCTTAGATAGTATGCATTCGGACTGGGATAATTTATATACAGCTTGGCTTGAAAAAATGATTCAATTAAGCAAACCCGTATTTTTAATCTGTCATAGTTTTCAAATTGCTTGTAGGCATTTTGAAATTGGAACAGTTAGCTTAAGGAAATCAAGTCAAGTTGGAATATTACCAGTGCATCCATTAACAGCAGATAGCCTTTTTGATAGCTTACAAGACCCTTTTTACGCTTTGGAAAGTAGGCACTACCAAATAACGGAACCTAATGATGAAAAAATAAAAAAATTAGGCGCCAAGATACTTGCACTAGAAAAAATTAGGCCGAATGTACCTTTAGAAAGAGCAATAATGGCGGTGCAGTTTACTGAAAAAATGTATGGTGTGCAATTTCATCCCGAAGCCGAACCAGACACTTTAAGCTCCTTTTTCAATGAGGCTACTACGAAAAAATCAATTGTTGATGAATTTGGAATTGCTAAATGGGAACAAATTATACAACATTTAGATGACCCTAATACACTCGAAACTACCTATAATAATTTTATCCCAAATTTTTTAGATAAAGCCATTCAGGAATAATGATTCAGTCTGTTAGAAATAAATTCAATGCTCAATTTACCGAAGCTAACTATAAAAATTACTTAGCGG
>JBEDKT010000117.1:0-7391 GCA_041172025.1 Bacteroidota bacterium | reverse complement strand
CTCTCTTTACAATACAGAAATTGCAAAAACGAATTTAGATTTATTTTTAAAATATGCAGATAAAGATCCAGTGTACGATTTTTACAATGCTGATTATTTATTCCGTGTTGGTCAATACGATGCTTCGCTTCAGAAGGCAAAGGCATTAGAAACAACAGTGTCTATTGCTGATTTACCTCGTTTAGCAGTACTATTAGCTTACAACTACGATCGTATTGGAGATTCTATACAAGCAAAAAGCTATATAGAACAATTTATCGCGAATAACCCAACGGATAAAATCTTAAATTCTGACTACGAGTTAGCGGTTAAAGTGCTTTCTAAGTTTACTGGGAATCAAGTGGTGCTTGCTGAATTATTACAAAAAGCTATCGCTGCTGACCCTTTAAAGGAAAATAAGTTAAAATACTACAAACTAGGAATCGACATGTTAGAAAAATCTAATATGTATGCCGAAGAATTAAAATGGTACACAGACTATTCCGCTTTAAGAGGGCTTAAAGACGAAGTGTATTATTATAAAATGTCTAGTATAGCTGTAAATGCTAAAGAAGGAGCTACCGCAATGGCTGTAGCCAAAGAATATATTGCTGCATTTCCTGAAAAATCACAAGGTTATACATTGTATGTTAAAGGCGCTAAACTTTTAGATACTGCCAATAGTTTAGGTATATTATTCGAGGCCATTACTTTGCAAAATCAGTTTTTGTTGAAAGATGCTGCTAAGTATAAGCAGAATTTGGTAAACAATTTCTACACTTTGATGGCGTATTACAATGAGACCAAAGATTTCGAAAATGCGATTGCAATGTGTGATAAGGTATTGGAATTGATACCAGGTGACGCGCAAACCACTAAAATCAAGGAATCATTGACTAAGAATTGGGAAATCATAAAAAAAATGCCGGGTGGTGGTCAAAAACCAGCGGTTCCTGAAACTAAAAAAGACTAGTTGTTATCACGGATACACAATGAGCTAAATCATTTTAAAAAACTCTCCATTTATGGGGAGTTTTTTGTGTTATGAAGGATGCTTTGCGTATTTTTGCGGCACCTAAAACACTTGTATGAATTCGTTATTGTTTTTGATGTCTACTAACGAGGCAAACAGCGCTGTGAATTATTTGCCAATTGCATTGCAAATACTATTTGCTGGAGGCTTTGTGGCCTTCATGATATTGGTTTCTAGTTTGGTAGGACCAAAACGAAAAACCGAGGACAAATTAGCTACTTTTACAAGTGGAATTGAGACGCATGGAGATGCTAGGTCGCCAATGGCGATTAAGTATTTCTTAGTGGCAATTTTATTTGTTTTATTTGACGTAGAGGTGATTTTCTTTTATCCCTATGCTGTAAATTTTAAAAGTTTAGGATGGAATGGTTTTTTTGAAGTAGTAATGTTTGTTTCTTTTTTCTTGGTTGGTTTTGTTTACATTATCAAGAAGGGAGCACTTAAGTGGGAAGACTAATTATTAAAATAAATTTAATGCATAAATTATGCGACCAGTAAGATTTAATATACATCCAAAAGAAGCTGAAATTAGTGATGCAATTTCAATGGGTATTGCACCAGACGGAATACCTGGTGATGGCTTCTTTGCAACACAATTAAGTTCAGTTGTTGGCTTAGCTAGAAAAAATTCTTTATGGCCACTGCCGTTTGCGACTTCATGTTGTGGAATCGAATTTATGGCGACAATGGCTTCGCATTATGACTTAGCACGTTTCGGTTCGGAGCGTGTTGGATTTTCTCCACGCCAATGTGATTTATTAATGGTGATGGGAACAATAGCAAAAAAAATGGCACCTGTTTTAAGACAGGTTTATATACAAATGGCTGAGCCTCGTTGGGTAATTGCAGTGGGTGCTTGCGCATCAAGTGGTGGAATTTTTGACACCTATAGTGTATTGCAAGGAATTGATCAGGTTATACCAGTTGATGTTTACGTTCCTGGTTGCCCTCCGCGTCCGGAAGCAATTATAGATGGCTTTATGAAAGTGCAAGATTTAGTAGGTCAGGAAAGTATCCGCAGAAGAAATAGCGAAAAGTACAAGGCATTATTAAACAGTTACGGCATTCAATAAAGGGCGTTAAAAATTTACACAACATGGCGTTAACAAACGAATATATTCAAGAACAGTTGGTTGCAAAATTTGGTGATCAAGTAACTGCTTTTTCAACCACATTTGACATACTATCATTTGAATCTCCTAAGGAGATGAATTTGAAAGTACTTCAATTTTTATACGATGAACCAAGTTTAGGGTTTACATTTTTAACCGATCTATGTGGGGTAAATTATCCAGACAATATCGGCGGTGAATTAGTAGTCGTTTATCATTTACATAATTTCACTGAAAACGTACGTTTACGTTTTTCGGTAGCAACTTCAATTGCACAACCTGATGTGTTTACTGCAAGTAAATTATTCGAAAGTGCCAACTGGATGGAGCGTGAAACATTTGATTTTTACGGAATTAATTTTGTAGGTCACTCTAATCTTAAACGTATTTTAAATGTAGACGAGATGGATTATTTCCCATTAAGGAAAGAATATCCATTAGAGGATCAAACAAGAATCGACAAGGATGATGAAATGTTTGGAAGAGGATAACTTTTTTACAATTCGAACAAAAAATAGTTAAAGCAAAGCGAAAAATTATAATGGAAGCAAATCATAATATAACATTACCAGAAGGTTCAATTGAAAAACAGACCACTACGTTAAACTTTGGTCCAACACACCCTGCTACGCACGGCGTGTTTCAGAACATAATGGAGGTGGACGGAGAGCGTGTAGTTTCTACAGTTCAAACTGTCGGGTATATTCACCGTGCATTTGAGAAGCTAGCTGAACGACGTCCTTTATATCAAATAACGCCTATTACCGATCGCTTGAATTATTGTAGTAGTCCTATTAATAATATGGGTTGGCATTTAACTTGTGAAAAGTTTTTAAATATTCAAACACCTAAACGTGTCGACTATTTACGTGTAATTATAATGGAGCTTTCACGCATATCAGACCATTTAATTTGTAATTCTATTGTGGGTGTTGATACGGGTGCTTATACTGGTTTCTTATATGTAATGCAATACCGTGAACTAATCTATGAAATATATGAAGAAGTATGTGGGTCCCGCCTTACTACTAATATTGGGCGTATTGGCGGTTTTGAAAGGAATTTCACTAATGCTGCATTCACGAAACTCGAAAAATTCTTAAACGAATATCCAAAAACATTACGTGAGTTTGAAAGCCTATTTACGCGTAACCGAATTTTCATGGATCGAACACAAGGCACTGGAGGCATAAGTGCTGAACGTGCAATGAATTACGGATTTACAGGTCCTAATTTGCGTGCAGCAGGAGTGGATTACGATGTGCGTGTGCAACAACCTTACAGTAGCTATCAAGATTTTAATTTTACGGTTCCAGTAGGCACTACAGGAGACAACTACGATCGTTATTTGGTGCGTAATGCAGAAATGTGGGAGAGTATTTCTATCATCAGACAAGCTTATGAAAAAGTACAAGCTTTCAAGGGTACCGATGCTGATGTTTATCACGCAGATGTTCCAGAATATTATCTTCCTAAAAAAGAAGATGTATATACGAAAATGGAAGCATTGATATGGCATTTCAAAATTATCATGGGCGAAATTGAATTACCAAAAGGACAAATATATAATGCGGTAGAAGGTGGAAATGGAGAATTAGGTTTTTATTTAATTAGCGATGGTGGAAGAACACCATTCCGTTTACATTTCCGTCGTCCTAGCTTTATTTATTACCAAGCTTATCCTGAATTAATTAAAGGAGGAATGATAAGCGATGCGGTAGTAACAATGAGTAGTTTGAATTTGATAGCCGGAGAATTAGACGCTTAGTAATTGAGCAGTGAGGTATATGATTTTTTAAAAATGAAATTTTTTTAATATGGGTTTGCAATTTAATGAACAACAAATGACCGAGTGTAAACGCTTGGTAGCACGTTATCCGGAAGGGAAACAGAAAAGTGCATTATTGCCAGTTTTGCATTTAGCACAAGAAAGCTTTGACGGTTGGCTATCAACTGAGACAATGGATTATGTGGCTAGCCTATTAAGCATAGAACCAATTGAAGTATATGAAGTGGCAAGTTTCTATAGCATGTACAATTTAAAGCCAGTAGGTAAATTTGTTTTTGAAGTATGCCAAACTGGTCCTTGTATGATTAGTGGATCGGACAATATTGTAACTTATATACAACAGCAGTTAAGCATAAAGCCAGGTGAAACCACAGAAGACGGAATTTTTACTTTAAAATTAGTTGAGTGCTTAGGTGCATGTGGTTATGCTCCAATGATGCAAGTGGGAAAGATTTATAAGGAACATTTGACCAAAGAAAAAGTAGATACTATAATTGCTGAATACCGTTCACAAGCAGCAGCAAAAAATTAATAAAGACCTGAATTAAAAATATTAAAATGGGCGTAAAATTATTATTGGATAAAGCACATGTACCAGGGATTCGAACTTATGACGTTTACCGTCGTGAGGGTGGTTACCGTTCGGTAGAAAAAGCTTTAAAGGAAATGAATCCCGAATCCATTGTCGAGGAAGTGAAGAAAAGTGGATTGAGAGGAAGAGGTGGTGCAGGTTTCCCGGCTGGCATGAAATGGAGTTTTATTGCAAAGCCCGAAGGTGTGCCTCGTCACTTAGTTTGTAACGCGGACGAAAGTGAGCCTGGAACTTTTAAGGATCGCTACTTAATGGAATTTTTACCACATTTATTATTAGAAGGATTAATTGTCTCAAGTTATGCGTTGGGTTCAAACGATACTTACATTTATATTAGAGGGGAGTATGCTTGGATTACAGACATTTTAGAAGAAGCCATTAAAGAAGCACATGCAAATTGTTGGTTAGGGAAAAATATTTTAGGTACCGGCTTTGATTGTAATATTCATGTACAACGCGGAGCGGGTGCTTATATCTGTGGGGAGGAAACGGCGTTGATTGAATCATTAGAAGGTAATAGGGGTAATCCAAGAATAAAACCTCCATTTCCTGCTATCCAAGGTTTATGGCAAAGGCCAACCGTGGTGAATAATGTAGAAACATTAGCAGCCATTGGGCCAATTATAAATATGGGTGGAGATGAATATGCAAAAATTGGAGTAGGCCGTTCTACAGGCACTAAATTAATTTCGGCATGTGGTAATATTAATAAGCCAGGTGTGTACGAAATTGATATGACTATTTCTGTAGAAGATTTTATTTATAGTGATGAATTTTGTGGTGGAATTGCAAATGGCAAAAAGTTAAAAGCATGTATTCCTGGAGGATCTTCGGTTCCAATTTTACCAGCGAATTTATTATTAAAAACAGCTAAGGGAGAAACACGTTACATGAACTACGAAAGTTTAAGTGATGGTGGTTTTGCTACAGGTTCCATGATGGGTTCAGGTGGTTTTATAGTTTTAGACGAGGACCAGTGTATAGTTAAGAACACCTATACATTAGCACGTTTTTACCGTCATGAAAGTTGTGGACAATGTTCACCTTGCCGTGAGGGAACAGGTTGGATGGAAAAAATATTACAAAAAATTGAAACAGGAAAAGGTTCAATGAGTGATATTGATTTATTATGGGATATACAAAGAAAAATTGAGGGGAATACAATATGTCCTTTAGGAGACGCGGCTGCATGGCCTGTGGCTGCTGCGATTCGTCACTTCCGTGATGAATTCGAATGGCATATTAACAATCCTGAATTATCACAAACAAGCAATTTCGGTTTACAACACTATGCAGATCCAATTCATGTACCTGCATAACATAGAAAGATAAACTATGAGCGAACAAATATTATTTAAAGTAACTATCGACAACATCACTATTGAAGTACCAGCAGGCACTACAATTTTGCAAGCTGCTCGAAAAATTGGTGGAACTGTTGCGCCTCCTGCAATGTGTTATTATAGCAAATTACAAGGTAGTGGTGGTAAGTGTCGCACTTGTTTAGTTGAAGTAGCGAAAGGTTCTGAAAAGGACCCTCGCCCTATGCCTAAATTAGTTGCTTCATGCCGCACGACTGTAATGGATGGCATGGAAGTGAAAAATATCACAAGTGATAAGGTAATTGATGCAAGAGCAGGTGTGGTAGAATTTTTATTATTGAATCATCCATTAGATTGCCCAATATGTGATCAGGCAGGTGAATGCCATTTACAAGATTTGAGTTTTGAGCACGGGAAAGCAGAAACAAGGTATGAGTTCCAAAGAAGGACGTTTAAGAAACATGATTTAGGTAAAAATATACAATTGCATATGACACGTTGTATACTTTGTTACCGTTGTGTATTTACTGCAGACCAATTAACCAATAAGCGAGTGCATGGTATTTTAGACAGAGGTGACCATGCTGAAATTGCAACACATATTGAGAAAAGTTTAGACAATGAATTTATTGGCAACGTAATTGACGTTTGTCCAGTAGGTGCATTGACAGATAAAACATTCCGTTTTAAAAATCGTGTTTGGTTTTTAAAACCAATGGACGCGCATCGTGATTGTCCAACATGTTCGGGACGTGTGACAGTTTGGAATAGAGGGGATGAAGTTTATCGCGTAACCGCACGTAAAGACGAATGGGGTGAAATTGAAGACACGCCAGATGGCAAGGCAGGATGGATTTGTAATACTTGTCGTTTTGATAAAAAAGAAACAAGTGACTGGATAATTGAAGGGCCACGTGAAATTAGTAGACAATCTGTAATTGCACAAGGGCATTATGCAGGAAGTGTAGGTATGACTAAACCAACTGAAACATTTAAAGCTGTTAATGGTGGAAGAACACCTCATTTGTTACTTGATATTCATGATGAAAGTGAAGTGAATCAGCCTCAGCTACATTTAGGAAAAATTCAGGGGCCATCACATGGGGATACTTTTAATAATAAAATTGAAAACGCCTAATATAAAAATAGCATGACAATTCTTTCCTTTGATTGGGCCTTTATCATAGAAAAATTAATAATGATTGCCATTATTGTTTTTGCTAGTTTAGGCATTGCACTGTATACCACTTTTGGCGAACGTAAAGTAGCCGCTATTTTACAAGACCGTCCAGGGCCGAGCCGTGCTGGTCCGTTTGGTTTATTGCAGCCTTTGGCAGATGGTTTAAAACTTATTACTAAAGAAGAAATTATACCTAGCCACGCCGACAAATGGTTATTTATTTTAGGACCGGGGCTAGCGATGACAGCGAGTTTACTTACCTGCGCAGTTATCCCTTGGGGAACAGCTGTTCATGTTTTTGGAAGAACTGTTGAATTACAAATTGCAGACATTAATATCGGAATCCTTTATGTTTTTGCGGTAGTAAGTATGGGTGTATATGGC
>JBEDKT010000116.1:0-2753 GCA_041172025.1 Bacteroidota bacterium | reverse complement strand
AGTTATGATGTATACCAAAGTAATATGCCTATGTCTAGTTTACATCCACAAACCTTCGAATTTACATTGTCCACTTATTTAGGTCGTCGAACCACTGAAAATTTAATCAGTTTATTTAATTAAGGTGCATTTTAATAGTTTAAATATCAACAGCGTTTCAAAGCCATTAAAAAAAATTTTTGGCTTGTGTTTTTTTGCCTCGTTGTTATTTATATCTAATACTGGTTTTGCACAAACTGATACTGAATTTTGGTTTGCAGCACCTGCAGTAACAAAAGGCCATGAGAATACACCAATTGTGTTTAGGCTTACCACTTATAGCAAACCTGCTACAATCACAATTTCACAACCCGCTAACCCCTTATTTAATCCAATTGTAATTTCAATAGGTAGTTACCAAACAATATCAAAGGATGTTACTTCTTTTATTACTCAAATCGAATCCACGCCAAGTGGCACGGTGCTAAATACCGGCATTAAAATAAGTGCTACTGCTAATATTTCTGCTTACTATGAAGTGGGGAAGCAATTCAATCCCGAGATATTCCCTTTAAAAGGGAAAAGTGGAAAGGGTCTTGAATTTTTAATTCCTTCTCAAATGAAATTCAATAATCATGAAGGGGATACGCCGCCTGCCCATAACGGCTTTGTAATAGTGGCTTCGGAGAACAATACAAAAGTAGATATCACTTTAACCAATGCGGATAACAAAGGACATAATGCAAATCAAACTTTTCAAATTGTATTGCAAAAAGGTGAAACCTACGCGGTGGAAGGCCTTAGTCCAAATGCTTTATTGCACTTAGGCGGTTCCATTATAAAATCAGACAAACCTATTAGTGTAACTATTTTTGATGATTCGGTTTTAGTGGGTGGATGGGATTTAGTGGGAGACCAAATTGTACCTATATCCAACACGGGTACTGAATTTATTTTAGTAAGGGGTGCATTAAGTACCACAACAAATTTTAATACCGACTTATACTATATATGGGCAACTGAAGACGGCACTGAAATTTTTATAGATGGTGCAACTTCACCTAGTAAGACTATTAATAGAGGAAAATACCATGAAGGGTATTTGTCAAGTACTAGTACCTATATTACTACCTCAAAGCCGGTATATGTTTTACAATTTACGGGGATGGGCACAGAAGCTACTCAAACTTCAGTACCTAGTATAAAATGCACAGGTTCGAGTGAGGTAAGTTTTGTGCGTTCTACCTCGGAAGAATTTTATTTAAATATTATTTGTAAATCAACTGACGTTGATTTTTTCTCCTTAAACGGTAACGGCAGTGTCATTACCGCCAATTTGTTTAATGACGTAACTGGTGCACCAGGTTGGAAAGTGGCAAGGATTACTCGGGCTAACTTGCCAAATATTGATGCATTAGTAACTACAGGTGTTGCCACTTCGGTTATTAATAGTGCAGGCTTATTTCATTTGGGTTTCTTAAATGGGGGTAGCTCCACTGGAGCACGTTTAGGCTATTTTTCTAATTATAGTAGGGTAACACTGGCTCCTAATATTACCAGTAGTTCTTGTTTGGGAGGCGACATTCAACTTGCAGCCACCTTATTATCTAATGTAAATTATAATTGGACTGGGCCTAATGGGTTCACTAGTAACCTGTCCAATCCAATAATTCGTAGTGCCACAATTAATGATTCAGGTTATTATTATGTAGAAGCAAATTTAACAGGTTGTGGAACTTCAACGGATAGTGTTCGTATTACAATTAATTCTTTGCCTACTTTTTTATTGTCAAAAACACTTGATACAGTTTGTGTTGGGAGTAGCAAATCAATACAGTTTACTTTAACAGGAAAAATGCCTTGGGAATTAGTTTATAGTGATGGTATAAAAAATGATACCTTAAAAAATATTAATTCCACCCTGTATAGTTTTGCAGTAAGCCCTTTGTCAAAAACCATTTATTCATTTATAAGTATAAGGGATTCCAATGCTTGTTTAGCCAATGCTGCTTCAATTGAAGCCAAAGACACTATTGTGGTGAATCAATTACCTATTGCTAATTTTAATTACAGCGCCATTCATTGTGAAAAATCGGCCACTATTTTTACCGATGCTTCGGTTCCCGATTTAGATACTATTAAGGAATGGTATTGGGAGATGGGAAATGGAACCACCCGTACTTTGTATACAAACGATCCTATAACTGAAAATTATACAAACTGGGGGAGCTATGACGTTAAGTTATCGGTAAAATCGGTAATGGGTTGTAGGAGTGATACCATTACAAAGTCTATAAATATACAAGCGGCTCCAAAGGTTGGTTTTAAAACACCTAGTGTTTGGTTAGACGGAGGCTTTGCAGTTTTTAAGGATACGAGTACTTCTCCAACTATTACAACAGGTTTTACTTATTTATGGAATTTTAATGCAGGGCCTACACCTATTACGCCTGCCCCAACTTATGGTGCTGACCAATTAACAAAAGCGGCACCTTCGGTTTTATACAATACAGAAGGAACTTATCAAGTTGCTTTGCGAGTGACTAGTAGTTAGGGTTGTATTGATTCATTAACTAAATCATTTATCATTAATGGGTCTAACCCAATTGCTAAGTATACAATAATAAAGGATACTGCATTGTGCAGTAACGAAGCAGTGTTCATTCAAGACAGTTCCTGGGTATATCCTGGTGCTGTTGGTAAACTGCTTATAGAATGGGGGGATGGTGAAACTAGTATTATTACTGACCCTTCATTGAACAAGCAATACAGCC
>JBEDKT010000115.1:0-4675 GCA_041172025.1 Bacteroidota bacterium | reverse complement strand
TACCCAATAAATGCTGCCCAAATAAAGAATAGGAAAGTATACTTTTTAAATAACGGTTGTAAGGTCATGAATACCAACATGGCTAATCCAAAATGATTTGCGGCATGAGAGGAAGTAAAACTAAACCCTCCCGAACAATGGTCCACAAGTAACCTTGATTTGTGCATGATTGCAGGGTCGGCACATGGCCTTAGCCTATGAAAAAATGGTTTGAAAAAACTACTGCTAATTTGATCGGTGATGGTCACGTTTAATGCAACAATAATTATCCATTTCCATGCTTTTGCCCCCCATTTAACAAAAAGATACACTAATAAAGCAGCATAGAAAGGTACCCAATTATTTGAGGTTCTCAGCCAAGGCATGAGCTTGTCAAAAACAATATTGGTCCATTTTCCATTAATTAAACTAAATAAAGCCTGGTCTTTAGTTAAAAGCTGGGTTAAAAAGTCTGGCATCATGGCATAAAGATACAAGGAAGTGCAAAAAAATAAAGTAAATTTGTGAATTCAATTTTTTAAGCAAAAAAGCTACTATGTCACTTATAAAAAGCATTTCCGGATTTAGAGGCACCATTGGAGGAAAACCCAATGACAACCTTACGCCTATCGATATTGTGAAATTTGCTTCGGCATATGGTAGCTGGCTAATTAGTAAAGCACCCGGCCGTAAAAAAATAGTTGTTGGAAGAGATGGAAGGATTAGTGGCGAAATGGTAGAAGCATTAGTTGAACAAAGCTTATTAGCCTTGGGGATTGACGTAATACATTTAGGACTTAGCACAACGCCAACAGTTGAAATGACTGTTGTATTTGAAGAGGCGGATGGAGGAATTATTATCACCGCTAGCCATAATCCAAAACAATGGAACGCGCTTAAATTATTAAATGACAAGGGGGAGTTTGTAAATAGTGAGGAAGGCAAAATCATTTTAGCCCTAGCATCAAATGAAGACTTTAATTATGCTACTATTGACAATATAGGTAACATTATTCCAAACGACCATAGTTTAGAAAAACATATTCAAGCAATTGTAAATTACCCTTTAGTTGATATAGCCGCTATTAAAGCTGCTAACTTTTCGGTAGTAGTGGACGCTATTAATAGTTCGGGCGCCTTTGCTGTTCCGGACTTATTAAAGGCAATTGGCGTTTACAATATTACTTTACTTAACGGAGAAATGACTGGCGACTTTGCGCACAATCCCGAACCATTAAAAGAAAATTTAACGGAATTATGTAATACCGTTTTAAGTGAAAAAGCGCATTTAGGAATTGCCGTAGACCCCGATGTAGACCGTTTATGCTTTGTAAGTGAGGACGGAGCATTATTTGGAGAAGAATACACGCTAGTTGCTGTTGCAGACTATATATTGCAAAACAGAATTGGCAATACCGTGAGCAACCTTTCTTCTACAAGAGCATTAAGAGACGTGACAGAAAAACATGGAGGCGTTTATTATGCAAGTGCAGTGGGAGAAGTAAATGTGGTTACAAAAATGAAGGAAGCAGCAGCTGTAATAGGTGGAGAAGGGAACGGAGGTATAATTGTTCCTGATTTACATTATGGAAGAGATGCACTTATTGGCATTGCCCTATTTTTAACCCATTTAGCTAAAACTAAATTGTCAGCGGCTGCACTACGCGCTACCTACCCAGCTTACTTTATGAGTAAGAAAAAAATAGACTTAGCAGGCGGCATTTCGCTAGATACTATTTTTGAAAATTTAACAGCAAAATTCAGCGAGTACCCTATTAATAAAGAAGATGGATTAAAAATTGACTTTAAAGACGAATGGGTACATTTAAGGACAAGTAATACTGAGCCCATTATACGTATATATACCGAAGCTAGTACGCAAGTAAAAGCTGATGAGTTAGCAGATGAAATTATTACTATTATAGAAACCATGAAATAATTAGCCCTACTATTATGGATAGAATTTATTTTGACAACGCCGCAACTACTTCTTTAGACCCTCAAGTTTTAGAAGCAATGATGCCTTATTTAACAGAAAAATTTGGCAATCCTTCTTCTATTTATAGTTACGGCAGAGAAACAAGAATGGCAGTTGAACAAGCTAGAAAATCTGTTGCAAAAAATTTAGGTGCACGCCCTTCAGAAATATTTTTTACAAGCGGTGGCACTGAAAGTAGCAACACGGTATTACGAGCTGCAGTATACGACTTGGGTTGTACACATATTATAAGCACTCCTATCGAGCACCATGCAACCCTACATACAGTTGAATACCTTAAAAAAACGGCTGGCGTTAAAGTAAGCTATTTAAGTATTTTACCTAATGGCCATATTGATATTGCAAATTTAGAAACCTTACTTGCCGCTAACCAGGACAAAACGATAGTGAGCATAATGCATGCCAATAATGAAATCGGTAATATGATCCCTATTGAAACCATAGGTAGCCTTTGTAAAAAATATAATGCTTATTTTCATAGTGATACAGTTCAAACTGTTGGCCATTTCCCTTTTAACCTAGCCGATACCCCAGTAGATTTTATTACTGGCGCTGGACATAAATTTCATGGCCCAAAAGGAATCGGTATTTTGTATATTAATGAGCACATAAAAATTAGCCCGCTTGTACATGGTGGTGCGCAGGAGAGAAATATGCGCGCAGGTACTGAAAATTTATACGGAATTGTTGGCTTTGCAAAGGCATTAGAAATGGCCACCGAACATTACGAAAAAGACAGTGCTTATATTAAATCGCTTAAGAAATATATGTACGACCAACTAGTGCAAAAAATTCCTACCGTAAGTTTTAATGGAGATGTTTTTGGAGAGAGTCTTTACACCTTGCTAAGTGTGAACTTTCCTAAGAATGAAAAGACAGAAATGATTTTATTCAATTTAGATATCAACCATGTTTGTTCCAGTGGAGGAAGTGCCTGCTCAAGTGGTGCCCAACAAGGCTCTCACGTTATACAGGCCTTGAAGAAACAAGAAGACGTAGTCACCATTCGTTTCTCGTTTTGCAAAAACAATACCACCCTAGAAATAGATAAGGTGGTAAGTTTACTTACCACCTTATTATAATGTGTTAAAATGTATTTTAATGCAGCTATTTAGATAGCCCTGCCACTTCCTGCTCCATCTTTTCCATAATCCCTATTAGTTGGTAACATGTTAAAGCATCTTGCACAAAAGACATTTGCTTGTTAGCTAAATTATGTGGCTTGTTTTGATAAGCACTTTCGGCGTTAACCATAAACTGATCGTCGGACATTGGTTCTCCAAGTGACTTGTAATAAGCCAATTGTTGTTTTAAATCTTTCTTTACTGAACTTGAAACCTTTTTTGCCAAGTTTAGTTCTCCAGACGCATAACAAGCTTGTAAAAATAAATAAGAGAAATAATTATGTTGGTTCCCCCTATTTGAAGTCATACCATAAGGGAAGCTTTTCTCGCTAGTCTCACTATCCATTTTTCTTAATAATTGCTGTGCACTGTCTCTTTTTCCTTCTGCTACCAAGGATTGAGCAACTTGCGCAATTGTCATACGCATAGAATTCAAATGGCGGCGATTTTCTTCATCGAAATATACATTTGGATTTTTTGCATTTCCGAATGTGAATTTCGTCATTATATTTTTGTAAGCCACTTCGGTATTAACTGGCTTGCCTTCCATTGGTACTAATTGGTAAGTCATTCCGGTTTGACTAACATATTTGTCTAAACCCATTTCTTTTAACTCCTGTGTAGAAGTAAAGCAAATTGGTCTTTTGAATTGCGAAGTTGCAAGTATTGCATATATAGCCAACTCGTTTTTTAGAATGTACTGTCTGTTTGGATTAAAGTCAATTAATAATTCATTTAAAATATTATCAGTTGGCTTTGCAATACCAGAAGCAATTGCATTTTCTTTATTCACCGGAAGTCGGAACTTATGGGTTGGGAAAATGTTTACAGGACCTTCCTGTGTAGAAGCCGTGTATTTACCACTAGGGTCAGCAACTACATATCTTAATACCGAATCTAAATCGTGGTAATTTGCTTCGCCATACTCTGGCAAGGCATTATAATAAGCAGCATTTAGTTTATTACCTGCAACTTGTTCTTCCGTAAATATTAAATCGAATTTGTCACTCTTGTTTACTTTGTAACGTAGTTCTTTCATATACCAATCAGAACCTAGTAAACTATTAACTACTACCCTTACATCAGGACGAATACCTTCCACTTCCTGAGCGTACCATAAAGGATAGGTATCGTTGTCGCCAAATGAAAATAATATCGCATTGGGAGGACAACTTTCTAAATAGTTTCTCGCTAAATCTCGAGGTAATGTTTTTTGACTTCTGTCGTGGTCATCCCATTCTTGTTGCGCCATTAAAGCAGGTACCGCAAGAATACAAATTATAGTTGCTAAAACAGCAGCTACTTTCTGGGTCATTATTTTTTTGAACCAGTCTGCTATTTGTAATACACCTAATCCAATCCAAATTGCAAATGCATAGAATGAACCTACATAAGCATAATCACGCTCACGTGGCTGCAAGGTTACTTGATTTAAGTATAACACAATTGCAATACCAGTAAAGAAGAATAATAAACCAGTTACCATAAAATCCTTCTTGGTATGTTGGTATTGAAATATAAACCCAATAATACCTAAAATGAATGGCAACATGAATAAACTATTATGCGCCTT
>JBEDKT010000114.1:0-3821 GCA_041172025.1 Bacteroidota bacterium | reverse complement strand
CGCGTAAGCAGCCCTTGCGCCGCCGCCGAGTTGTTTAAAATGCCCAATAGGAAAACCAAGTTTATAATAATTGTTGTTTTGCGCATAATTGCTCGTTTAATTTTTTATAAAAAGAAATACTCGTTTTCTAATGTCCCTTCGCTTTGTGGGTTTTGGTCGTATCCGTTTTTAACTAAGTCCTTATTTACATAGTCAATAATGGTGCGCATGTTTTTTGTTTCGCTAAAGCGTGTTAAGTTTTCAATTAAGTGACGCGTAAAGGCACCGTTAAACCTACTATTAATATAAGCGTCGGCACTTAGTTCATGCGAGGCACAGGCACTTAACAATGCACCATTAAAGGGCTTGTAAACAGCTTTATCGGGTGCAACTAGGCCTTCGGTATGTTGGGTGGCTAGTTGTAATGCTGCTTGCCCATTAAAATAACGGTATTGAGGTTCGCCCGGCATTTTGGGGTCACGGGAAAGGTCCTCGGCATGGCAACTGTCCGACACCCATATAAAATGTACCCCTTTTGGGATGCCTGCAAATAGTTGTGCAAATTCTTTGTCTCGTAGGGTAGTGGCTGCAGTGCCGTCAAAATCGTAAGGGCATATAATTTCATCTAGCCCGTCTTTTTCTTGTTGTGCAAATTTAGTAGGCACTTGTGCGCCATGGCCGCTGTAGTGAAATAACAATTGGTCGCCTGGTTCCGCCCCTTCTATTAACCATTTAATTTGTGTTACAATTTCCTTTTTAGTGGCTTGCTTGTCGGTGAGCTTTTTTATATTTTGTTTTGCGTACACATTTCTTTTTTCCGAAATAAAATATTCCATGTCAAGAATGTCGTTCACGCAACCACGTAGTTCGTTCCTAGGGTCGGGGTATTTATTAATACCTACAAGAAGTGCTTTTGTTTGCATATTATTTTGTTTTAGATGCTGAATGTAGAATTAAAATAGTTGCTTCCAAATTTTATTTTTACTTTTATTGAGTCACATAAAACGCTTTACTAGAAAGGTTTCTATGCGATAATAAGGAGATTAAAACAGGCATTAATGCCCTGCTTTTTTCTAATTAGAAAATAGGCTAAAAAATAATTTTATGAATAAAGATGCGTCTACAGGATTTATTAAAAGTTTCCTACTTTTTGGTATTGCTTTTGTTTTAGTAGTCACCACTACTCCGATTGGTTTTGCATATGCGTTAATGCGTCAATTATTTTTAGGCAAAGTAAAAACGCTTCAAATTTATTTTATTGAAGTTGCCCTTGCATTGGACAATGCTGGTAATGTAATCATGCAACATTTATTGAACGACACGCTGCTTGTTAAAAAACAACACACTTATTTGTTCGGAAACAAAAAAGAAACCATTAGCAGTGTTATAGGTAAAAACCATTTAACCAATACCCTCAGCCCCTTGGGCAAAGCCCTTAATACTTTTTTAAGCTTTATTGACAAGGACCATTCCCTGAATTCAATTATTTATAATGTAAAACTATGGAGGCAGTTAATGAAGCCCTAGTTCAGTATATTTACTGAATCATATAACCTTTTTTTTAGCTAGGTTTGTTTTAATGCATTTTATAAGTAACATACTAGCCAACCGTGTATAATGTTTACGCTTTTTCTATTTTAGTTCCCACGCTAATAGGCATTGTGCGTTTTAACACCATTCACAAATCTTATAGGCTATTTATTTACTTATTACTGGTTACTGCCCTTAATACGTTTAACTATGAATTCAATGACTCGCTTCATGCTAAACACTTGGTTTCGCATTTACTGGGGGTAATGGAATTGTGTTTCATGTTTTCCCTTTTATTACGCTGGAACAATACTAGGCTTAGCTACAAATTTAAATGCCTACTTAAGGCTGCCTTAATTATATTTCTTTGTTATGGCATATATGTAGTATCAGGTAATGTGCATGCTACCAATTGGCCGCAATTAATAGTTTTAACAGCTTTGTCGGTCTATGCATTCGGTATACTTGTACAACAAAAAACTACCCAGCTTAGCAATGCAAAAGCAGTGCCAAGGAAATTAATTATTTTCCCCTTTATAATTAGTTCCATTTACTTTATTTCAAGTAAAATATCACTATACTTTTTATATACGCCGGCTAATGATTCCTTTTTTATTGAATTATATAGTATAGCGGTTATTATTAATTTATTATCTTACATATGTTATAGCTTAGCATTACAATGGGCCCCCAAGAAAGAAAAATATTTATAACTTTTGCTTATGTAATTGTATTTGTCGCAGTGGTAATAAGTTACTTTTTAATTTATACCTTTTTTCAGCAACGCAGGTACCTTAAGCTGGAGAAAGATAAATTGAATGCAGAAATTAATGCGTCCGAACAAGAACGCAATTTAATTGCCACCGAATTACACAACGATATTGGTCCTTTTTTGTCTAGTTTAAAAATGCGCTTGGACTTAATTGAAACCACCAACACCGCCGACATTGAAGCTTGTAAAGCCGCGCTTGACAAGTGTGTTGGCCAAATTAGGGGCATGGCTAAAACTTTAGCGCCCCTTAGTATTTTTGAAATTCCTTTTCAGGAAGCCCTTGTGCAATACATTGCTGAAATTAATGCGAACCAAGCTTTAAATATTCAGTTTATCGAACTTATACGTGTTAGTGTAACATCGGAACAGAATAACCAAGTGTACCGTATTCTGCAAGAAATTATTTTAAATACTATTAAGCATGCAAATGCTAGTTTATTGCTTATAGAAATTGCGCAAGAAGAAAATTATTTGCTTGTGCGTAGTTCCGACAATGGTATTGGATACGATATGAGTGAAATTCGCGCAAAAAATAAACTAGGCTTAGGCCTTAGGGCTATTCATAGCAGGATTGACTACTTGAATGGCACTTTAAGCGTGTCCGACGACATTACCAAGGGCACTAGGTATGTAATTCGTATTCCACTAATCAAGTCCCCAAACGCCTAACCTTATTTTATGACTAGTAATAACCATCCCGAAAAAATAAGCATTGTTATTGCCGACGACCATACCTTTTTCCGGGAAGGCCTTGTGAAAGTATTGCAAACGGGAAACCGTTTTACCATTGTGGGGGAAGCGACCAATGGAGAAGAACTAGTTGCCCTGGCTACCGAATTTGCACCTGACCTTTTAATAGTGGACATTAATATGCCCGTTTTAAATGGGATAGAAGCCGTGAAACAAATAAACCATTTAGGAATTAACTGTAAAATAATTGCGCTTTCAATGCACAATGAAGACAGTATCCTTGCTAAAATGTTAGACGCGGGTGCCATGAGTATTTTAGATAAAAACACTTCCCGCGACGAATTATATGAAGCCATTGAAACAGTGGTGGTGCAAAACCGCTTGTATTTTCCTGCAGCTACGAATACTAAAATGCTTACCCTACTTAAAACAGCTGCTTTTAAAGGCAATACTACAAACGCTATTACCTTTAGTGAACGCGAGCTGGAAGTAATTAACCTGGTGTGTCGTGATTTTTCTAATAAAATGATAGCCGACAAACTTGACATTAGCCCCCGCACGGTTGAATCGCACCGCATGCGCATTATGGAAAAAATGAATGTCAAAAGTGTTGCGGGCCTAGTGGCTTTTGCTTTTTCACATGAATTGCTGTTTGACAATAATTAATTCATTTACAATTTATTAGGCATTTTGCTATAGCAATTATGCTATATAGTATAGAATGCATTACGTATAATTACTGAATCAACGTAACGGATATTATTCTAATTTCATTATTCAAACTTTAGCTTGCTAATAATTTGAAAACTTACCACTTTAATAGGAACTGTTTGGGGGAGCAGTGCCTAAT
>JBEDKT010000113.1:0-5799 GCA_041172025.1 Bacteroidota bacterium | reverse complement strand
GTATTAATTAGTGCGTTATATTATAAAAGAAGAGCCCCGATTTTATATCGGGGCTCTTCTTTTAAATGCAGGTATCTGGCAAAAAATTATGCAGGGTTGTTTAATTAGGGTTGTTTAATCGGTATACTCTTAAAAAATTACCGCCTAATATTTTTTTAATGTCTTTATTGGAGTACCCTTTTTCAATTAAGGCTTGTGTCATTTTAGGAAAATCAGCAACGGTTTGTAATTCTCTTGGAGAAGAACTAATACCATCAAAGTCAGAACCAATGCCAACATGGTTCACACCTATTAATTTTACGATATAGTCCAAATGGTCAAGAAGCTGAGCCATGGTAGGCTTTATAGCCTCGCTTTCCTCAAAATATTTATTTGTTAAAGCAGCATAAGCATATTCACGTTGTATACCAGTAGCTAATAGTGAATCTAATTCAGCTTGGTGTTTTTTTCTAAAAGCCATATCTTTTTTAGCATAATTGCTGTCCACAAATCCCGAAGAAAAGTTTAAACAAATCACTCCGCCATTTTTTCCAATCGCTTTTATTTGTTCGTCTTTTAAGTTTCTAGTAACCGGACATAAACTAAATGCATTACTATGAGAAGCCATAACTGGCTTGGTGCTATTTTTTATTACATCCCAAAAAGTCGTTTCCCCAACATGAGAAACGTCAACAATGATACCAAGTTGATTCATTCTTTCAACTACTTGTAAACCAAAAGCATTAAGTCCTTTTTGTTGAGTCCCTGTGATGGGTGTTTTTTCAAAAGTATGTGAGCTTGCCCAGCTTGGTGAGTTGTTCCAGGTTAATGTCATATAACGAACACCTCTTTTATAAAAAGTATCTAAGCGTTCAATTTTATCTTCTATCATGTGACCACCTTCGACGCCATATTGAGCAACAATTTTTCCTTGTTTCAATGTTTTTTTAATAGTCTTCCAGTCTTTAGCCACAACCATTTTATCTGGGTTTCTTGCTGCAACAGCGTCAATTGTGTCCATTTCTCTCATTGCCCATGCGTACGGGTTCACTTTCTCTCCATCACACCAAATAGAAAAAAGTTGATAATCAAGTCCTCCTTCTTTAAAACGAGTCAAATCCGAATGATTGATGCCTTTTAAATTCTGGTCTAAGGAAACTTTCTTCTCAATACAAGCAGTAACAGCATCATTGTGGGTATCAACAAGGACCGATTTGAAGTGAATTTTTTGTGCTTTTACGCTAGTGGTAAAAACCAATAAAAAGGGGACTAAGTATTTCATATAATCGGAATGTTTTAATTGATAACTAAATTAACTATTTTTGCGCACAGAAAACCGACTATGTTAGACAAATTAGAAGCCATTAAAGCAAGATTCGACCAAGTAGGGGTGGCTTTGACCAATCCAGAGATTATTAATAACCAGGCCGAATTCGGCAAAATGAGTAAGGAATACCGTTCTTTAGAGCGTATTATCATACCCTATGAGCGTTATGTTAAGGTACTTGCCGAACATAAGTTTGCAAAAGAGACCTTAAATGGCGATGATGCAGAAATGAGAGAATTGGCCAAAATGGAGATGCCAGGTTTAGAAGAAGAAAAGGAAGGCCTAGAAAAAGAGTTAACAAAATTATTAATACCTAAGGATCCTCAGGATGACAGAAATGCTATTATTGAGTTAAGAGCAGGTACTGGTGGGGATGAAGCTAGTTTATTTGTGGGCGATTTATTGACCATGTATACTAGGTATTGTCAAAGAAAGGGTTGGAAAGTAGCTATTGCAAGTGAAAGTGAAGGTTCGGTAGGTGGTTACAAGGAAGTAATATTAGAAGTGACTGGAGAAGATGTATATGGTACCATGAAATTTGAAAGTGGCGTACACCGTGTGCAACGTGTTCCAAGTACGGAAACGCAGGGAAGGGTTCATACGTCTGCTGCAACTGTAGCAGTAATGCCAGAGGCGGAGGAGGTTGATTTTGTATTGAATCCGGCAGATGTTAAAATGGAGACTTCTCGAAGTGGTGGAGCAGGTGGTCAAAACGTAAATAAAGTTGAAACTAAAGTGCAGTTAACGCATATTCCAACGGGTACAGTAATTGTATGTCAAACGGAACGTTCACAGTTGGGTAATAGAGAAAAGGCAATGGGTATGATGCGTACAAAATTATTTGAAGAACAGGTACGTAAACAAGAAGATGAAATTTCGAGACATCGTAAAACATTGGTTAGTACCGGAGATAGAAGTGCTAAAATAAGAACGTATAATTGGCCTCAAGCGCGCGTAACAGACCACAGAGTAAACGTTACGTCTTACAATTTAGATGCGGTTATTAACGGAGAAATAGACGAATTTATAGAAGCATTGCAAATGGCGGAGAATGCAGAGAAGATGTTGGTACAGCAATAAATTATTTGTTAGCTGCCAAACTTAGTTCCCATTCCCAAGCAGTGCGCATCATGTCTTCTAAGCTGTATTTAATTTCCCATCCAAGCCTTTTTACGGCGTGGTCGTTATTGGCATAAATAGAAACAATATCACCAGCCCTTCTTGGTCCAACTTGATAATTTAATTGTTGGCCTGATACTTTTTCAAAAGCTTTTATGGCTTCTAATACAGTAATGCCATTTCCTGTGCCTAGGTTGAATACTTCGGTATGGTTGGTTGTTTTGTTTTTAATTGAATATTGCAATGCTAAAGTGTGTGCATGTGCAATATCGCAAACATGAATATAATCCCGAATACAACTTCCGTCACGAGTGTCATAATCGTCACCGTACACTTGCATTGTAGGTAATTTACCAATTGCAGTTTGTGTAATGGCAGGCACTAAGTTTTGCGGACGTCCAATTGGCAATTCTCCAATTGCAACGGAAGGGTGTGCGCCAACTGGATTAAAGTACCTTAATAATATAGCAGAAATAGGGTAGGTAAAGGCCGTGTCTCGTACAATAGTTTCACCCATTTGCTTTGTTGCACCATAGGGAGAAGCGGCTGTTTGTAAAGGGGTATTTTCAGTTACCGGTATTATTTCAGGGTTTCCGTAAACGGTACATGAGGAAGAAAAAATAAAATGAGTTGCATGATACTTAACCGTCATTTGTAACAAATTCACTAAGGAGAATAAATTATTCTCATAGTAGTCCAATGGTTTTTCTACTGACTCTCCAACTGCTTTATACGCTGCAAAATGAATCACGCCAATTATAGAAGGGTTTTCTTTAAAAACAATTTCGGTTGCTGCTTTATCGGTAAGGTCAACTTTATAGTTTTTTATCTTCTGGCCAGTAATTTTCTCAATACCTAATAATGAATTATCAGAAGCCCTAGATAAATTATCAACGGATATTACATTAAAGCCATTTTCAATTAAATCGACAATGGTATGTGCTCCAATATAACCGCAGCCACCAGTTACTAAAATAGTTTGCATTAAAGAAATTTAGAATACAAAGAAACGAAAAAAAGTACAGACTAAGGCTTACTAGCTAAGGTAAACCCAACGGTTGTGCCTATATTTTGTGTACTTCTAATTTGCAGGGTCTCGTTATGTGCTTCAATAATATGCTTGCAAATAGCCAAGCCTAAGCCCGTGCCGCCTATATCTCGGCTTCTTGCATCATCTGTTCGGTAAAAGCGCTCAAATAGCCTAGGAATATGCTCTTCGGCAATCCCAATACCATCGTCACTTATTTCAACTAAAATTTTTTCATTTTCTAGTTTATATACGCTCGCAGTAATTCTGCCATCAATTTTTCCGTATTTAGCAGCGTTCGAAAAAATATTCACCAATACTTGATAGATTTTATTCTTGTCGGCAAACACGGTAACTGGTGATTCGCTCCCTTTTTTAAAGTTAAACTGAATATTTTTTTTCAACCATTTAACGCTTAAATTATTTACTACTTCATTAACGAGGTCCTGAATCACAAAGCTTTGCTTAAGAATTGGTTCTTTATTAATTTCTAAATTAGTAATTATATCCACGTCGTTTACTAAGCCTACTAACCTTTTTACATTTGCTTCTGCTTTGTTGACAAATTTCTTAACTAGTGCAGGATCGTCTTCAGCCCCATCTGATAATAGTTCTAAGTAACCTTGTATTGCAAAAATGGGTGTTTTTATTTCATGTGATAAATTCTGTAAAAATTCTTTTCTAAATTCTTCATTGGATTGGAGTAACTGAATTTCTTTGGTTTTTTGTTCAGCCCATTGTTCAACATCTGCTCTAACATCATCAATCCCTTTTTGAGGGAAAATATATTTTTGGTAGGACTCCTCCCTTTTAGTTGCTTTTGTTTGTGAAATTAGTTTGTAAATGAGTTTTATCTTTCGGTAGATAAAATATTCCAGAATCTGGTGCATTAAAAAATAGATCACAAAAAAACAAGCGATAAAATATACAAACAAAAATTTTCGGTCGGAAAACAAAGCAAAAGTACTAATAGCAATTAAACTCGAAAGCAGTAATGCAGTTAGTGCGGCTAATTGTTTGGGTGAAAGATTTTTTTCTTTGAACATATTAAAAGGGAACATTTGCTCCTAATACGAAGGTATCAATTTCTTATTAATAATCGAATTTGTAACCAACTCCTTTAACAGTGGTGATGCAGTCTATGCCAAGCTTGGCTCTTATTTTTCTTACATGAACGTCAATGGTACGGTCACCTACAATAACATCGTTTCCCCATACCTGCGATAAAATCTCATTTCTCAAAAATACTCTGCCCGACTGCGCTGCAAGTAAATACAAAAGTTCAAATTCCTTTTTTGCTAACACAAAATTTATATCCTTTAGTGTAGTTCTATATTGCGCAGGGTCTATTACTAAATCCTTTATATTAATTATTTTACTTTCTCCACTCGTCGGCTGTATTCTTCTAAATAAGGCGCTTATTCTACTTAATAAAACTTTTGGACTAATGGGCTTGCTTACAAAATCGTCTCCGCCTAATTCTAGCCCTTTTATATGTGAGGCTTCGTCATTCATGGCAGTAAGTAATACAATGAGGGTCTTGTCAAATTGCTTATTACTTCTTAAGTATTCGCAAACTTCAAAGCCATTTCGCTTTGGCATCATTATATCCAAGAGGATACAATCAGGTGTAAATAATTTCGCCTTTTCAATTGCCTCGCTCCCGTCCCTAGCTGTCATTACATTAAAGCCAGCCTTCGTCAAATGGAAACTAATTATCTCAATGATATCAGGTTCGTCATCGGCAATTAGTATTTTTAGAGGAGCTGCTTCCATAATTGTTACAAAAGTACCCTTTAAATAGGATACTATTATTAGACCATTAGGTTATTAAATTGTTAAGTAAACCCTGCTAAGGCAAATTTTTACTTTAATAAGTGCTTTATATATGGGTTATTAGCTTTTTCTCTTCCCCAGGTAGTTGGTTCCCCATGCCCCGAGTAAATTGTAACTGCGTCTGGTAATGGAAAAATTTGAGAGGTGATGCTTTTAATTAAATCTTGAGGATTACTTCCAGGAAGGTCCGTTCTGCCAACACCATCCTTGAATATTAAATCACCTCCTAGTAAAAATGCTTGTGCTTGGTTGTAAAAACATACACTGCCTGGTGAATGGCCGGGCGTGGCCAATACCTTAAATGAATCGTTACCAAATTCGATAATCTCGTCTTGGTTAATATATTTTACAGTGCCGCGAAACGCATCAGTTGCTACGCCCCATCTTGCAGCGGCTTCGGGTAAGCGGTCTAAAATTATTTGTTCGTTGGGGTGTATGAGTGCAGTTAGTCCGTATAATTCACACACATAATTATTTCCAAATACATGGTCCAGATGGCAATGTGTATTTA
>JBEDKT010000112.1:0-5574 GCA_041172025.1 Bacteroidota bacterium | reverse complement strand
CCTTTACACCCTAAATAACAAAATATGTCAGGTTTACAAAACATTGATTTTAGCTTACCATACAAGGTAGCAGATATTACCCTAGCTGAATGGGGTCGTAAAGAAATTCGTTTAGCTGAAGCAGAAATGCCAGGTTTAATGAGCATCCGTGCTGAATACGGACCAAGCCAACCATTAAAAGGTGCGCGTATTGCAGGTTGTTTACACATGACTATTCAAACAGCTGTGTTAATTGAAACTTTAACAGCACTAGGTGCTGAAGTAAAGTGGAGCTCTTGTAACATATTTTCAACACAGGACCAAGCTGCTGCTGCAATTGCTGCAACAGGTGTAGGTGTATTTGCATGGAAAGGACAAAGCGTTGAAGAAGGTGACTGGTGTATTGAACAAACATTATTTTTTGGTGGTGAAGACCGCCCTTTGAATATGATTTTGGATGATGGTGGTGATTTAACAAATATGGTATTAGATAAATACCCTCAGTTTGTTGACGGTATTAAAGGATTGAGTGAAGAAACAACAACAGGTGTGCACCGTTTATACGAGCGTGTTGCTAAAGGAACATTACCAATGCCTGCAATTAACGTAAACGATTCAGTTACTAAATCTAAGTTCGATAACAAATATGGTTGTCAAGAATCATTAGTAGATGCGATCCGTCGTGCTACTGATGTGATGATGGCTGGAAAGGTTGCTGTAGTAGGTTCTTACGGTGACGTTGGAAAAGGTTCTGCTGGTTCATTACGTGGTGCTGGTTGTCGTGTAATTGTAACTGAAATTGATCCTATTTGTGCTTTACAAGCTGCAATGGATGGTTTTGAAGTAAAGAAAATGATTGATGCTGTTAAAGAAGCAGACATTATTGTTACTGCATCAGGTTGTCGTGACTTGATCAACGAAAAGCATTTCAGAGTAATGAAGGATAAAGCTATTGTATGTAATATTGGTCACTTTGATATTGAAATTGATATGGCTTGGTTGAATAACAACTATGGTCATACTAAAGACACTATTAAGCCTCAGGTTGATTTATACAATATTGATGGTAAAGATGTTATTGTTTTGGCAGAAGGCCGTTTAGTAAACTTAGGTTGTGCTACTGGTCACCCTTCATTTGTAATGAGTAATTCATTCTCAAATCAAACATTAGCTCAAATTGAATTATGGACTAACAATAAGAACTACGAGAATAAAGTGTACGTTTTACCAAAGCATTTAGATGAGAAAGTAGCTCGTTTACACCTTGCTAAAATTGGTGTAGAATTAGACGAATTAACTACTGAGCAAGCAGCATATTTAGGTATACCTAAAGCTGGACCGTTCAAATCTGATGCTTACAGATACTAGTTTTAACTTAAAATAGGCTTAAAACCCGACCTGAGAAATCAAGGTCGGGTTTTTTATTTTTAGTATCTTTAGTGAGTATAAAACGAAAAATCGCTTCTATGAAATTTAAGAAAATTGCACTAATCCTATTGCCATTAGGATTTTTAATTACTTCCAATGCTCAAAATACAAGTATTATTCCTGAGCCATTTGAAATGAATGTAAAAAAAGGAACTTACACCTTACCCAAAAATTTAGTAATTAGTGCCCCCGCTGAAGCAGTGGACATTACAAATGAGATGATTACTACACTTAGTAATATAAGTGAAACAAAATTGAGCACAACTAATGGTAAAGGGAATATTAGTTTGACACTTAATAAGGACAACGATTTAGGCAAAGAAGGCTACACACTCACAATTAACGAAAAAGGAATTAGCATTAACGCAAGTGCACCAGCAGGTTTATTTTATGGCTGGCAAACACTTGCACAACTTATGCCTTCTGGAATTTATAAAAAAAATGGTGCTTCGAATGTACAATTACAATATGTGCAAATTTTAGACAAGCCACGTTTTGCATGGAGGGGTTTAATGCTTGACGTTAGTCGTCATTTTTTCACAAAGGCTGAAGTGAAAAAATATATTGACGACATGGTACGATACAAATACAATGTTTTACATTTTCATTTAACCGATGACCAAGGATGGAGAATTGAAATTAAATCAATGCCTAAGCTTACTGAAGTAGGCGCTTGGAGGCCAGAACGTAAAGGCAAATGGGCAAATACAAAAGCCCCAAGTTTAGATGAACCGAAAAGTTATGGAGGATTTTATACCCACGAGGATATTAAAGAATTAGTGGCTTATGCAAAATCGAAATTCGTGGAAATTGTTCCAGAAATTGATGTGCCAGGTCACAGTATGGCTATGCTAGCTGCATACCCTGAATTAAGCACCGTGCCTACTAACAACTATACGGTAAATATTGGTCAGGAATTTATTGACTGGGAAGGAATGAATGGGCATATTACTGCTAGAATTGAAAACACATTAAATCCGGCTAGTGAAAAAGTATATGCTGCATTAGACAAGGTTTTTGGCGAAGTTGCTGCTTTATTCCCGTCAAACTATATACATATGGGTGGTGATGAATGTCCAAAAAATAATTGGGAAAAAAGTGCTGATGTAATGGATTTGATGAAAAGAGAAAACTTAAAGAACCAACAAGAAGTGCAAAGCTACTTTGTGAAAAGAGTAGAGAAAATTATTAATTCAAAAGGTAAACAATTAATGGGCTGGGATGAAATTTTAGAAGGTGGCTTACCAGGCAATGCTGCAGTAATGAGCTGGAGAGGTATGAAGGGTGGCATTGAAGCTGCAAAACAAAATCATAAAGTAGTTATGTCGCCAAACGACTATACCTATATTGACTACTACCAGGGTGAAGTAACTGCGGAAGGAAAAGTATACCAAGGTTTAAGGTTAAATAGAACCTACCAATTTGAGCCACTTCCTGAGGGTATTGACCCGAGTATGATTTTAGGGGGTCAAGCCAACTTATGGACAGAACAAGTACAAACTATCAGAAATGCAGAATACATGACCTACCCTCGCGCATTAGCTGTTGCGGAAAGCGTGTGGTCTCCGAAAGAAAAAAAGAATTGGGAAAAATTTGTTGGAAAAGTAGAACAACATTTTGAAAAATTAGATGCTGCTGAAATTAAATATTCGAAAAGCATGTATGATGCAATTGTAACTACTAAGTTAAATACCAAAGGCGAATTGCTGGTTAGTATTGCAGGTGAGATAACTGGCTTCACTTACTTCTATTCACTTGACGAATCATTACCTGACAACTACAGTAACGCGTATTCGAACACTTTTGTATTGCCAGAAGACGTAAGTATTTTAAGAATTGTAGGCTATCGCAATGGCAAACAAATTGGGAAAATGCTTAGCATTCCAATGGAATCACTAAAAAGCAGGGCTAAGAGAGTCCTATAGAAATTTATAAAAATGTTAAAATAATTGATTGTTAACAACCTACCTAAAACCTCCCCTTAAAAGGAGGTTTTTTGTTGCGTATAATTAGTAAATTTGATTGCATGGTCACGCGTATCCTAATTATATTTTTTTTACTCTTCACAGGGGTTTCTTTATCTCAAGCACAAGTAAAAGGCTATCAACAAAATATTGCCTTATCAAAAGACACAGGACTAGTTGTAAGTTTTATAAAATTGTTTAAAGGAAGGCCGAACCCCTTGATAGATTCTACCAGGTTGAACATTAATAAATTCATGCTTTCTATTTCGACGCTTGAAGGAAAAAGAATTAATTCAATCAAAATTGACCATAAACATTTTGGATCAAACCTTACAGTAGAAAAACCTTTAAGCGACAATGTATTAACCAGGTTTGCTAATACACTTCACAGCAACACAAAAGAAAATACAATACGAAAAAACCTATTTTTTCACGAAAACGAAATACTCAACCCATTAGTAATTGCCTATAATGAAAAATGGCTAAGGGACCTTCCCTATATTCAAGACGCTCGTATAGTTGCCTTCCCATTAATTAGTGATACTAATAGTGTTGACATTTATATTGTCACAAAAGACATCTTTCCATTAGGCGCTACCTTAAATATCCGCAGTGGCAATGCTTATGAAACTAGTATTAAGACAGAAAATATTAATGATGCAGGAAATGCCTTTAGTGTTAACCACAGCATGGATACTAAAAGGGATACAAAAGCAGGCTTGGGATTCGATATTACCACAAGAAATATTATGGGTAGCTTTTTTGACCTGAATTTTGGTGCAAAAACTTTTGAAAATAATATTTCAAATTTCGCAAACTCAGCGACACACATATACTTTAAAGGTAGTTTACCCTTACTTACCCCATTAAGTAATTTTACAGGAGGCTTTGAGTGGAACTTGTCAAGAAACAACCTAGCCTATTCAAATGCATGGACAAATAATTATTACGATTCTACCCTAAATTACCACCTTGAACATATTGACACATGGATAGGTTATCAAATATTTAGCAAAAAAATTAAGTATAACAGCAATAACCCAAGGCATTTTATTCAATACCGCTTTTTTAACAATAATTTTTTGAGTCGCCCAATAAATTACTTAACTCAAGTTGACAAGGATTATCAAAACCTAATGGGGCATATTGTTTCCTACACTATCATTCAACAACAAATTATTCGAACGCAATACTTATATGGCTTCGGCCGTAACGAGGATTTACCTTCTGGTAAATCACTGACATTTACGTCGGGGCATTTTATTAGGGAACAAGAAAAGCTTCCTTATGCAGGGGTTCAATTAGAAACCTATAAGATGTCCAAGAACGAACATTACAGGCATCTTAATTTAAGTGCTGGAACCTGTTATTTAGACAATCAATTGCAAGACATAAGGATACTGGCAAGCATTGAAGACATCAGCAAGATACACTACTTAAAAAGCGGTTACAGGTATCGTCAAATAATTAACTTAAGCTTTACTGAAACTTTAAAGAATAAATACAACGAGGCCCTATTAATAAACAGCATTTATGGTATTCCGCAATTAAGTAAAGAAAGAATTAGAGGTGGCACAAGGATTAGTGGAAACTGGGAATCGATTTGGTATAATTCAAGGTCGTTTTACGGATTCAGAAGCTCCCCTTTTGCCTTTGCCAACATCACCTATATTAGAACCGTTGGGGACCCAATAGCATCAGGCGACCTTTATTCTTCGCTTGGAGCAGGCATTAGAATACGAAATGAGAGTTTGATTTTTGGAACCATTGAATTAAAGGGATATCATTTCCCCAGAATTAACCAGCAAATGAGTGCATGGAATTTGACACTTACTACCAACTTGAGGTTTAAGTACAATTCTAATATCATTAATAAGCCCGATTTTGTGCAGATTAACTAAACTTTTCACTCCAAATATTGTTATTTAGGCATGGTCCAAGCATATAATTTTTTAGCCAGCTGGCAGTTATTTCCAGAGAAATGTATTTTCGAATACCAAATAGTACCAAAATCGGGTAACTACAAAATAGAGACTGTTCAAAATGGCCATTTATTAAGCTTTAGCCACAATTGGGTTAGCATCGAAAATGAGGCATTTTACGCACAATATCAGGTAAACCCTAACGGTGAAATATTTGATTTTGAAAACAAAGAATTAGCGGAAAATATTACTGCAGAAATTAACAATGCTTCTTGCTTGAC
>JBEDKT010000111.1:0-4592 GCA_041172025.1 Bacteroidota bacterium | reverse complement strand
TGGCGCTTTTAGGCTATTTATCATCTATACTTATTGGTATATCATTAGGTTTAATAGGCAGCGGAGGATCTATCCTAACTGTTCCTGTATTGGTATACTTATTTCACGTGGACCCATTACTCGCAACCACCTATTCCCTTGCAATAGTTGGACTTAGCAGTATAGCGGGGGTTATTTCAAGGCTTAAACAGAAATTAGTAGAAATTAAAACAATTTTAGTATTCGGGCTACCCTCTATATTGGGTGTTTTTTTGTCTAGGCGCTTTATTTTACCTGCCATCCCAACCTCAATAGAAATTACACAAACAGTCGCCCTGTCAAAAAACGACTTTATTATGTTGTTTTTTGCTACCCTTATGACCTTGGCGGCGATATCTATGATTTTAAATAAAAGCAAAAAGGAAGTAGATGGTCAATTGCCTGTTTATGGAATAGCCTTAATGCTGGTAGGACTTGGCGAGGGCTTATTAACTGGCATTGTTGGCGCCGGAGGCGGATTTTTAATTATTCCAGCTTTGGTATTGCTTGCCAAGCTTCCTATGAAAAAAGCAATTGCTTCTTCCATTGTAATTATTTCTATAAAATCATTGGTTGGATTTAGTGGGGACCTGCTTCATGTTGCAGTTGACTGGAAATTTTTAATTACAATAATTTTACTTTCTACCTTAGGAATAATTATTGGAAATTTTTTAAACAAAACAATGGATGGCACAAAACTTAAAAAAGGTTTTGGCTGGTTTGTTTTAAGTATGGCATTAGTAATATTTATTGAGCAGCTGTTTTTTTAGTTTATAGCGCAAGTCTTTTTTTAGCTTTCCCAAAAACAAAAAACACAATCGAACCCAGCAAAATTAGAAGGCCCATACTACTAATATCATTAATTATTTCCTCTTTTCCTTGTCTCGCTTTTATTCCCCATAAAGCCCAAGCAATTACCATCGTGAAACTGATGGCGCTGTATTTGAATAAAAAAAGTAAGCCTAGCACAACGGCAATGAAAATCATTAGACCACTCCAGTACATAGCTTCTATCCCAAATCCATTCCAGGAAATTTTCACAAACAAGGCAGTGAAGTTGGCAATAGTGGCTACACTAATCCAACCCAGGTATATCGTAAATGGTGTAATTAATAAAAAAATTTGTGTAGGCTTTAGCAGTTGAACGAATTTGTTAGATTCAATAAATATTTTACATAAGGCTGTTAAAAAGAATAACATTATTAGCACACTCAATTCGACTTGCAAATAATGCCAAGCAAAAATCCAAGAAATATTCAAAATACAGGTTACTAAGAAAAGTGTGTTTACTTTATTTAAGTAGGCCTGCACTTTAGGAAACTTGTCAGACTTGATAGTATAATAGGTGAATGCGATTGTATAGGTAAATAAAAGCAAATAAATAATTCCCCAAATTGAAAAGGTAAAACCAGCTGGTACAAAATAATTTGGATAGAATCCTGAAACCTGGCCTGTATTGTAGCCGTTAATGGGTAAAATATTTGCAAGCGCGTTCACTAAAATTACGGAAACAAAAAAAATCCAGTTTATAGCTATTTTCATAATATAGTATTAAAGGTTAGCGGTTAAATTAACTAAGCACTGGTTTTCCCGTAAACAAAGGCCTCCATCACTTCCATCGATTGTAAAGCATCCTTAGCACTACAAGGGTTTTCACCTACACCTAAGAAATAAGGAACAATTTTTGCAATTAAATTTTGCTGGTTATGCATTGGTGGATCAAAAACAATGGTTTCCAAAGTTCCTTTTTTCTCAACTACAACTTCATGACCAAAAACAGGAAAACTAATTTTACCTTCTGTTCCTGAAATTTCAAACAAGTCTTTTTCTGCTCCTGGTTCAACTACAAAACACCAGCTCCCCTTTACTAAAATATCCTGCTCCATTTGTATTTCACCATTAACAGTGTCTTCTGCTTCATACAAACCTGCGTGGTTTGTGGCAGCACCGCTAAAATTAACAGCTTTACCAAAAAAATAAAAAACTAAATCTAGTTGGTGAGGCGCTAGGTCATAAAAAAATCCTGCTCCTGCAATGGAAGGCTTTACTCTCCAGTCGTTCGTATAGGCTTCTTTAGGTTTTGCATATTTATGCATAATAATATTAACGCTTTGCACTTCCCCGATTTGATTTTCTTGAATTAGTTTTTTTACCTGCATAAACATAGGCAGTTCCCTCCTATAATGTGCAATGACTAATTTTGCATTTAGTATTTTTTCTGCCTCTTGCATACTAAGGCAGGCCGCCACATTCAAAGCCATTGGCTTTTCAACATAAACATGCTTCCCAGCTTGCATTGCCGCAATAGCATACTCTTGATGGTATTTAGGCGGCGTAGCAATATATATAGCGTCTATTTCGGGATGGTTAATTAAGGCATTTGCATCAGTAGTAAAATAAGGAACAGCGTGCCTGCTTGCATAATCCTGTAACTTAATGGCATCCCTTCGCATTACACCAAACAACTGCGAGCAGGGTACCTTATTAAAGGCTGGCCCACTTTTAAGTTCTGTTACACTTCCACAGCCTATCATTCCCCATCGAATAATTTTGTCCATGTTTTTTTATTTCAAATAGGTCGTTAACCAGTTAATATGACTATTATAACGATGTACTAAATAACTAGGAACTTTTATGCCGTGATGTTGGTTAGGGTAAAGGATTAACTCTGTTGGGATACCAACCGACTTGAATGCCTGATACATTTGTTCAGCTCCAATAACAGGCACATTGAAATCGGCCTGGCTTGCCATAAATAACGTAGGTGTTTTAATTTCTTTTACTTTAAAAAATGGATAAGAAAGGTCGAGCCATTTTTGTAAATTTTCCCAAGGTTTTCCAAGCTCCGATTCGTACTGAGTAATATACTGGTCTGAACCATAATAAGAAAGCGCCAATGAACTACCTGCACCACTAATAGCGGCCTTAAACCTATGGTCAGTTGCAATAGTGTAGTTGGTTAATATGCCTCCATAACTCCAACCAGCAATGGCTAATTTAGTAGAATCGGCAATACCTGTTTTAATTAAATAATTAGTGATGGCAATAATGTCTTTTACTTCTTTGTTACCCCAGTCGGCTTGAATACACTTGGCGTAATTGGCTCCTCGTCCACTACTTCCTCTATAATTAACAGCCGCGACGGCATAACCCGCTGCTGCATATATTTGTCTAGTCATGTCAAACGAAAAATCATCCTGCGCATAAGGGCCTCCATGAATAAATAAAAGCAGTGGTAATTTTTTTGCATTACTATCCGCTAAATATAAAATGCCATTTACCTTGCTATTATCACTAGCTATTGCGCTAATTCCCTTTACTGTTATTTGCTTAAACGGCGCAACAAAAGCGTCCTGTACATGAGTAACTCTTTTAAAAGTATTTCCTTCTCCGATAAAAATTTCTTCTGGTAAATTAGCGCTACTAAATAATGCAACTATTTTGCCCTTATTGTTTACATGAACTGCACTGTAAGCACCTGTTTCATTTTCAATTAATTGTAACATTCCATTTTCAGCGTTTACCTTAACTAAGTTTTGATTTCGGTCGTCTTCAACTAAGGCTAAAATATTTTTGCTATCCACCGTCCAATTTAAGTCACTAAAGGACTGGTCATATTTACTCGTAATTATGTTCACCAACTTCGTGCTAATATCAACCACCCCAATATTTCTTAGGTCATACATATTGTAATTATCCTCCGAAGTGGCTCTTAAAAAAGCAATGCTTTTGTTGTCGGGACTAAATTGCGGATATTCATCAGCCCCTTTGTAATTAGTAAGTTTTATGGGTGTCGCCGAGGAACCTATTGTTACAATAAAAATTTCTTTATTAGAATTTTGGTCAGGACTAGCCGAAGTATTACTAGCGTAGGTAACTAACTTGCCGTCACTACTTATATCGGCTTCTGTTTCATTAAATATCCCCCTAGTTAAAGTATCAAGCTTTTTTGTAGTTAAATCAAAAAGGTACAAATGCGTTTTTCTATTATCTAAATATCCTTCATAATCCTCTTTGAATTTATATCGAGTAATTTCATACGGCTTTCTGTTTTTAGATTTCGCCGTATCGGCATAATTAAAATCTTTTATTTCGAATAATAATTTTTTCCCGTCCTGGAGCCACTTGTACGCCTCTATTTCTCCCTTAATATGCGAAACCTGAATAGGTTCGCCTCCTCTTCTGTCCATTAAAAAAAATTGGCTTCCCTCTTCTGCAATCGCACCTGCTGCTAAAAAAGAAATGTATTTGCCGTCAGGGCTCCATTTATAATTTGAAACATTTTTTGTTTGTTCTGTTAGCGTAACCGTTTCTTTTCCGTCATCACTAACCATAAACAGTTTTGAACTAAACTTATCTTTTGCCGAATCAACCGTCGACAAATTGTATAAAATCCAGCTGCCTTCAGGTGAGATTTTTGGAGCACCCATATTGGTAAGCCTGTACACATCACTAGGTTGTAAATTCCTTGACAAAGGTGTTTGTGCAAAAATTGTAAAAGGTAAAAAACAACTGATAATAAAAAGGTGTAGTGTTTTGCGCATAGCATTGTATTTGTAGGATAGTATTAGAAC
>JBEDKT010000110.1:0-2513 GCA_041172025.1 Bacteroidota bacterium | reverse complement strand
CAATAGGCTTAAGTCCTAACGCATTAATCATTCTTTCACTCATCACTACTACAAAACTAGCACCATCACTTGTTTGAGAAGAATTACCCGCAGTAACTGAACCTTTAACTGCAAATGCTGGTTTTAGTTTCGCCAATGCCTCTAAGGTTGTATCGGCACGCACACCATCGTCTGTGTCTACTATATAACTACGTGTAGCTTTTTTATTTTTTTCATTGATATACGTTTCAGTGACTTCAATTGGCAAAATTCCTTTTTTGAAAAATCCATTGTCAATTGCATTTTTTGCTTTTTGGTGGGAAGCCAAAGCAAAAGCATCTTGATCAGCTCTTGAAACATTATATTCATTTGCCACACATTCGGCCGTCAAGCCCATTCCTAAATAATAATCAGGTTCGTCCTTCACAATAGAATAAGCGGGTACTGTTTTCCACCCTACTGTTGGCACCATTGACATGGATTCGGTACCACCCGCAATAATACATTCCGCCATTCCTGTCCTAATTTTTGCGGTTGCCATGGCAATACTTTCAAGCCCGCTTGCGCAATATCTATTAATGGTAATTCCAGGCACTTCAATCCCTAGTGCCTTGGCAGCAATAATTCTTCCAAATTGCAAGCCTTGTTCTGCTTCTGGCACGGCATTACCAACAATTACGTCATCTATTAATTTATGGTCTAAAGCAGGCAGCGTTTGCATTAACCCCTTGATTACTTCTATGGCTAACTCATCCGAGCGCATAAACCTGAATCCGCCTTTTTTACTTTTCGTAACTGCAGTCCTAAAACCTGCTACTATATAAGCTTCTTGCATACGTTATAATTTTAAATCCTACCCAAATTCAACCTAAATGTAGTCAATTTTATAAAAAGTTGTTTATGCAACTAAATATTTCATTGTAATTTTACAATATGTTATACCCAATCATCCGAAATACCCTATTTCTGCTCGAACCAGAAACCGCCCATAAAGTATCTATGAAAGGTTTACATTTTGCAGCAAGCATCCCTTTTATAAGAAAAGCATTGGCTAAAGAATTTCAATTTCACGACCCAATTATTGCAAAGGACTTATTTGGATTACATTTCCCCAACCCGGTAGGGCTTGGTGCTGGCTTTGACAAAAATGCCGAGCATTTAGATGCATTAGAAATGCTAGGGTTTGGCTTTGTAGAAATTGGAACAGTTACACCAAAAGCACAGGCAGGTAATCCGCAACCAAGGCTATTCAGAATACCCGACCAAAAAGCACTTATTAATAGAATGGGTTTTAACAATGAAGGCGTCGAAGCAATTGCTACAAGGTTGAAAAAAAGAAAAGAAAACACCGTTTCAAATTTAATTATTGGTGGAAATATTGGAAAGAATAAAGTCACTGAAAATACGGATGCATGGAAAGACTACTGCATTAATTTTAAAGGACTAGAAGAAGTAGTTGATTATTTTGTGGTGAATGTGAGTTCACCCAATACGCCAGGATTACGTGAGTTGCAAGAAAAGGAAGCATTGCGAAAAATATTTACTGAACTACAATTAATAAATAAAAACAGCAAGCCGATACTTTTAAAAATTGCTCCCGATTTGGAAACCGCTGCCTTAGACGACATTATTTCATTAACCCAAGAAGTTAAAATTGACGGGCTTGTATCCAGCAATACTACTATTGATAGGAGTTTGCTACATCCCGCAAATTTTGATAAAGCAACAGCCATTGGCGCAGGTGGGCTAAGTGGGCAATTGCTATTAAACAAGTCGACTGCTATTTTAAACTATTTACATAAAAACTTAGCACTGCCTATTATTGCAAGCGGTGGTATTTTTACTGGTGCTGACGCACAAACTAAACTAGATGCTGGAGCAAGCTTAGTACAAATTTGGACCGGCTTTATTTATGAAGGGCCTTATATTGTAAAAAATATTTGCAAAACTTTAGCTGCGAATTTGAGAAAATAAATTACTACAAAGCAACTCTAAAGCTTCCAAAAATACCGAATGAAGAAGGCGTTGAAGTAACTAATTGGTCGTTTTTCAGCCTCCAAACAAAGTCAACCCTAAAGAAGCGCGCAATATTTTCAATGCCTGTTCCTAATTCATAATAAGGCTTCGATTGAAAAGAATTGAAAGGGTGATTATCTATAAAGTTAAGTTGTTTGTTTTCGGCTGACAGTTCCCCTACGACCGCTTTTGCACTCCAAAACTGCCTCCATTTAGTTTTCTTAACCAACGGAATGTATTTAAGTATTCCTTTACCAATTTTGTGTTCAATATTCATTCCTACAAAAGCATCGCTAATGAATTCATAGCGACGCATCATATTAAATGCATACTTATTGTAATAATTCATTTCATTACCCGGCATAATATCTAAAAAAGAATAAGCGGTAGTACCCCATGTTTTACCTCCATAAATTGCATATACAATATTTCCGAATGGTGTAATTGGCAATTCGTCATTGATGCTAAAGTTGAATTTCTTATAATCGTTACCTGATTTTAAAACATTTTTAAAACTC
>JBEDKT010000109.1:0-4326 GCA_041172025.1 Bacteroidota bacterium | reverse complement strand
CGAAAATTTCTATTTTTTCCTTAGCGATGTATTGATTCATTTCGTTTTCTACAGTTTTTAATATTTCATCTGTGAAAACGGACTGGCCGTACATTTTTTTAATTAAGCCAGTAGGTACCATTCCTTTTCTGAATCCAGGAATGTTTGCAGTTTTTGCATACTTCTTTAAACCTGCCTCGTAATTCTTTAAGTAATCTTCTTTAGTGATGTTGACTGTTAACTTGTCGTTTAATAGTCCAATGTTTTCTCTTTTTACTGTTGCCATATTACTTTCTATTTTTCTACTTAATTGTAGTGTTTAAGGGGTGCGAAGTTACGATTTTGGGGTTAACTAATTGCCAATGGCTTAATAAACTGATATAAAATAAACTAAAAAGCCTTCCAAAATGAATTGGAAGGCTTTTGTGCGGATGGAGGGGGTCGAACCCACACGCCTCGCGGCGCTAGATCCTAAGTCTAGTGCGTCTGCCAATTTCGCCACATCCGCTTAGGGGCTGCAAACTTAATTGATTTTTTCAATTTTATCTATTTTTTGAAGCTTCCTATGGTATCAAATCCACAATTTTTTCAAGAAAGTCACGGTCTGTTTCATCAAAATGGGCCAAATGCTCACTATCTACATCTAGTACACCCACAATTTGACCATTTTTGAAAACAGGGACTACTATCTCCGATTTCGATAAACTACTACATGCAATATGTCCAGGAAATTTCTCGACATCCTCCACAATCAATGTTTTTTCTGTTTCCCAGCTTTTGCCACACACGCCACGACCTTTTTTTATTCTGGTGCAGGCTACTGGCCCTTGGAATGGTCCTAGTACTAATTCGTCCTCGTGAATCCAATAAAAACCAACCCACCACCAATTGAATTGCTCTTTTAATGCAGCGGCAATATTTGCCAAGTTGGCTACCAAATTAGTTTCTCCTTCAAGTAAACCTTTAATTTGAGGAAGCAAGGACTCGTATTGTGCTGCTTTAGTCCCTTGTAATATGCTTAAATCTTCTGCCATTTTTTGCTAGTTTTATGCCGATTTTCTTAAAATATGTTGAAGTTCTTTCTTTTCAATTTTTGCCACGAAAACAATAAAGACAAAAAGTAAGATGGTGGCAAATAAATAATTAAACGGTGCGTTTTTTGAAACAGCATGAATCAATAAATTAATACCATATAAAAGTAATGTAATAACGAAATAGGCAATTAACTTTTTGGTCGCATAAGGAACAGGATAAATTCTTTGCCCCCACTTATAACTAACAAACATCATGGTGCCGTAGCAAAAGAAAGTGGCCCAAGCACTTGCCATATAACCAAAATGAGGGATGGCGATGTAATTAATTAATATAGTTATAGCGGCACCTAATAGTGTTATCCAAGCACCTGCCATTGTTTTGTTACTTAACTTATACCAAACACTTAAATTATAATAAACGCCCAAGAACATATTAGCAATGAGTAGTATGGGAACGACTTTCAAGCCTACATGCATAGCAGGGTTTTGAATAAATTGTTTCCAAATATCAATATATAAAACTACACCTAGGAACATTATACATAAGGTAATGACAAAAAATTTCATTACCCTAGCATAGGTTTTTTGTGCATTATCACTTTGGGCTTGCTTGAAGAAAAAGGGTTCGGCACCCATGCGAAAAGCTTGTATGGAAATGGTGATTAAAATGGCTAATTTATAACAAGCGCTATATATGCCCACTAATGCTTTGTTTGCTTCGGGACTACCTCCTGGAGCCCACCATCCCAACATGATACGGTCTAGTGTTTCATTTATCATGCCTCCAAAACCTACTAGAATTAAGGGTAATGCGTATACCATCATTTCTCCCCATAATTTAAAATCAAATGAAAAACGTAATGCCCTTATTTCTTTTTGTAATAGGATTAATACAAATACATTTTGAATAATACCTGCTACTAATATATAACCTACTTCCCATCCTGGTTTGTATAAGCTACTAATGAAAGTGTCCGGATGTGTTGCAGCATATTGTGGAAGGATACTTATTAAAACATAAGTTGAAATTACATTTATCAAAATTCCGCCTACTTTAATTAGTGCGAATTTTTTTGGCTTTTCTTGCATTCGCAGTCTTGAAAAAGGAATAGTTGCAAGTGCATCTAGTCCAACAATCCAGGCCACTAAGTTTATGTATTCAGGGTGAATGGTAATTTGAAGCAATTGAGATAAAGGGGCACTCCAATAAAGTAATCCAATAATAACCAATGCCGTCACAAACATCATGGAGAAGCTACTAGTATGGTATATTTTTTCCTCGTTTTCTTTTGTGCCAAATCGGAAATAAGCCGTTTCCATCCCATGTGTGACAATTACATTCAAAAAAGGAATAAAGGCGTAAACGATAGATTGTTCCCCATAAGCTACTTCGGTAAGCTTATATGTCAAGTACGGCGTCAATAAATAGCTAATAAACCTAGCGGCTATTGAGCTAAGACCATACCATGCAGTTTGACCGGCTAATTTTTTTATACTACTCAAGGGATTGAAATTACAGCTAAATTAGTGAAAATAGTTTTGTTTATCTTCATGGAGTAAAACAGGCATTTATGAGAGTGGTAATTCAACGGGTAAAGGAAGCTAGCGTCACAGTAGCTAATGAAATAATTGGGTCAATTGAAGGAGGCTTAATGGTATTGGTAGGGATTGAAAATGCCGACACCAAGGACGATATCGAGTGGTTGGCTAATAAAATCACCGGTATGCGTATTTTTGATGATACTGAAGGTGTAATGAATTTAAGTATTAAAGAAACTGGCGGGGATATCTTATTAATTAGTCAGTTCACATTACATGCTTCTACCAAAAAAGGGAATAGGCCCTCTTATACTGCAGCCGCTAAGCCCGACGTTGCAATACCCTTGTATGAATCGTTTATTCAACAACTGAACAAGGATTTGGGAAAGCCTGTTGAAACTGGAAAATTTGGGGCAGACATGAAAGTTGCGTTAGTAAATGACGGCCCAGTTACTATAATGCTTGACTCAAAAAATAAAGAATAATTTACTTAATAAATACAGCAATACATTAGCCCTTACTACTATGTCAAATTCAAAAACCATTCAGCAAGCCCAGGAACAAGTCGACCATTGGATAAAAACAGTGGGGGTGAAGTATTTTAGTGAGCTCACTAATTTGGGCATTTTAATGGAGGAAGTGGGGGAATTGTCTAGGATAATGGTGCGCAAGTTTGGGGACCAGTCCTTTAAAAACAAGGAGGATGAATTGTTATTGGCCGATGAAATGGCTGATATCCTATTTGTTCTTATTTGTTTAGCCAATCAAACGGGGGTGGATTTAGCGACTGCTTTAGAGAAAAATATACAGAAGAAAACCAATAGGGACGCGACTAGGCATCAAAACAATGAAAAATTGCACCGATAATCCTTTCTGTCAGTATATTTGCAGCCTATGAGTAAGACAACTTCTGATAATACATTACAGGCTATTATTTCCCATGCCAAAGAATACGGATTTGTGTTTCCAAGTAGCGAAATCTACGATGGATTAAGTGCTGTGTATGATTACGGCCCTTATGGGTCTCAATTAAAAAAGAATATCCGTGATTATTGGTGGAATAGCATGACCCAACTCAATGAAAATATAGTGGGGATAGACGCGGCCATATTTATGCATCCAACAACTTGGAAAGCAAGTGGACACGTTGATAGCTTTAGCGATCCATTAATTGACAATAAGGATAGTAAAAAAAGGTACCGAGTTGACCATTTAATAGAAGGGTATGCAGACAAATTAGTTGAAAAAGGAGACCAAGAAGGCGCTGACAAGTTGATTGCCTCAATGGAGGCGTTGTTAGCTAACGATGATTTCGCTGGGTTGAAAAAAATAATTGAAGACAATAAAATTCATTGTAGTGTTAGTGGTACAGGCAACTGGACTGAAATACGTCAATTTAATTTGATGTTTTCCACTGAACTAGGCTCCGTTGCGGAGGATGCGAATACGATTTACTTAAGGCCGGAAACGGCGCAAGGAATTTTTGTGAATTTCTTGAATGTACAAAAGTCTGCAAGGATGAAAATTCCTTTTGGAATTGCACAAACAGGAAAAGCCTTTAGGAATGAAATTGTAGCCCGTCAGTTTATTTTCAGGATGCGTGAATTTGAGCAAATGGAGATGCAGTTTTTCATTAAACCAGGTACTCAGAAGCAGTGGTATGAGCATTGGAAAGAGGAAAGAATGAAATGGCATTTAAGTTTGGGTATTGACGCTAACAAATATCGTTTTCACGACCATATTAAGTTAGCCCATTATGCAGACGCTGCTGTTG
>JBEDKT010000108.1:0-5637 GCA_041172025.1 Bacteroidota bacterium | reverse complement strand
ATTTAAGATAAGTGCTAACACAAAAAAGGATCAAAGTATAATTTACTTTGATCCTTTTTTTATGCTGTAAATTTTATATTAGATATTTAATCCACCACAAGCACTAATAACTTGTCCTGTAACATAACTACTCATATCACTTGCTAAAAACAAAGTAGTATTTGCAATTTCTTCTGCTTTACCAAAACGGCCCAATGGAATTTTTTCTAAAAACCCTTTACCTGCTTCACCTTCATTTAAATAATGTGTCATATCGGTCTCTACAAATCCGGGAGCAATGGCATTACACCTAATATTGCGGCTTCCTAATTCAAGTGCAATAGATTTTGTAAAACCAATAATACCAGCTTTGCTAGCAGCATAGCTACTTTGTCCTGCATTACCGCGAATACCTATTATAGAACTCATGTTTATAATACTTCCGCTTTTTGCTTTCATCATGGGACGAATTACCTGTTTGGTCATATTAAACACACTCTTCAAATTAGTATCCATTACCACATCCCACTGTTCTGGTGTCATGCGTAATAACAAATTATCCTTCGAAATACCTGCGTTATTTACGCAAATATCAATAGCGCCAAAGGTTTCTAATACACTGTTTACAAAGGTTTCGCAAGCGCTAAAGTCGGCTGCATTGGTTTTGTATGCCATTGCGTTTACACCCAATTGCTTTATTTCGGTTACAAGTGCTTCTGCTTTTTCGGCGCTGCCATCACTTACATAGGTGAAGGCAATATGTGCACCCTGTTCGGCTAACTTAAGGGCAATGGCAGCTCCAATCCCTCTTGCTGCACCAGTTACTACGGCTACTTTTCCTGCTAATAATTTCATTACTTTCTATTTTTAATTAACCAATATGAATGTACTAATGCAATACTAATATTTACAAATATAACAGGTTTGCTCATTAAAATAAAGCCATACCCAATCCATAATAAACATCCTACCAGGTTTACCATACGTAACTTGCGCATGTCTTGAACCGTAAACGATAATAATACAACTGCTGTTGCAACCCAACCCAAAACTTCTGTCATGTAATTTTTTTTATAATGCGGCGTTCACTAATTTAATGGCTTCTACAAAAGTTCTATCATTTGAAAGTCGCGGTACTTTATGTTGTCCTCCTAATTTACCTTTTTGTTTTAACCATTCATGAAAGGCACCTTTTTTAGTTGCCGTAATATGTGGTAATCCTAAGGCAATATTTTTATAACGTTTTGCTTCATAATCACTGTTTAGTGCCTGTAAATTTTTATCTAAACAAATAGTAAATGCTGCAAGGTCGGAAGGGTTTTGTTCGAATTCAATAAGCCATTCATGTGCGCCATGTTCATTGTCGGACATATACACAGGTGCTGCAGTATATTCATTCATGGTTACCCCAAACTCTTTACAGGCTTGGCTTATAGCTTTATCCGAATTGTCGGCAATTACTTCTTCCCCAAAGGCGTTAATAAATTGCTTTAACCTACCCGACACTTTTATTTTAAAAGGCGCTAATGCAACAAACTGTATGGTATCACCCACCAAGTATCTCCATAACCCGCCATTTGTACTAATCACAATTGCGTAATTTTTTCCTACTACTACTTTATCTAATCCAATTGTTTTTGGTTCCGGTTTGCCATATTCTTCAATCGGCATAAATTCATAAAAAATTCCATGGTCTAAAAATAACAACATGCCCTCTTCTTCTAAATTATTTTGTGCAGCAAAAAAACCTTCACTTGCATTATATATTTCTAAGTAATTTATGGGTCCGCCAATTATTTTTTTAAATTGTTCTTTATACGGCGTAAATGAAACGCCACCATGAATGTATAATTCAAACTGCGGCCAAACTTCTTTAATCGTTTTCTTGCCAGTTATTGCTAAAATTCTTTTTAATAAAATCAAAGTCCAAGTTGGGACTCCGGCAATAGAACTTACTGGTTCGTTAATGGTGCTTTGTGCTAAGCTTTCTATTTTTTCTTCCCATTCGTCCATCAACGCAATGGATAATTCGGGGGTTCTTATAAGGCCTGACCAAATAGGTGAATTTTGTAATAGCACCGCACTTAGGTCGCCAAATTGAATATCGTCTTTTATAGGGTGTACCTGATGGCTACCGCCAATAACCAACCCTTTGCCTGTTAGTAAGTCACTATCGGGGAAGGCCTGATAATAAATGCTTAATACGTCCTTAGATCCCTGAAAATGGTTGTCTTCTATACTTTCCTTGGTAATTGGGATAAACTTACTCTTGTCACTTGTGGTCCCGCTGCTTTTGGCAAACCATTCAACAGGGGTATTCCATAATACCGATTCCTCACCAGCCATAATTTGGTCAATAAAAGGCTTAAGGTGGTTGTATTCTTGTATGGGAACCGTTTCTTTAAACTTACGAATATTGAAAATTTCAGCAAACTTGTATTTAACTCCAAACTGAGTGTATTGTCCGTGTGTAATTAGGTCTTGTAATACCTCGCGTTGAGCTTCAATAGGTTCGTCTACCCACTGCTCAATTCTCCAATAGCGCAATCGGGCTAGTCTGGATATGGCGGGGCTAAATATTTTCATGGGTGTTCAACTTGCTTTTTTGTCCCATCTCAATAATCCAGTCTTTACGTTTTAATTCAAAATTGGTACCTAGGTATAAACGGCGTACTTGTTCGTCTTCCGCTAATTCTTCGGCAGTGCCATGTTTGAAAATTTTACCTTCAATTAGCAAATAAGCCCTGTCACAAATAGAAAGGGTTTCGTTTACATTGTGGTCGGTAATTAATATACCAATGTCTTTCAGCTTTAGCCTAGACACTACGGACTGAATATCTTCTACTGCTATAGGATCCACGCCAGCAAAGGGTTCGTCTAATAAAATAAATTTAGGATCTACTGCAAGTGCACGAGCAATTTCTGTACGACGACGTTCTCCACCACTTAAACTGTCACCATTATTATTACGTACTTGGTGTAAATTAAATTCATCCAATAGTTCCTCTAATTTAAAGTCTCTTTCGCCTTTTGTTAATTTTGTCATTTCTAAAACCGCCATAATATTATCAGCCACAGACAGTTTTCTAAAAACACTCGCCTCCTGTGGTAAATAACCTAAACCCATTTGGGCTCTTTTGTACATGGGCAAGTTGGTGATATCCTGTTCGTTCAAAAATACACGGCCTTGGTCGGGTGCAATTAAACCTACCACCATATAAAAGGTAGTGGTCTTTCCTGCGCCATTGGGCCCCAAAAGTCCAACAATCTCACCTTGCTTAACGGAAATGCTTACTTGGTCAACGACCTTTCTGCCTTTGTACTGCTTAATAAGTTTATCGGTATGTATGGTAAGTATCACGTTGAATATTTGTACAAAAATAAGGGTAAATGCAGGATTTGGTCCATTAGAAACTAATATTAACTATTTTTGTAGTCTATGCACGTAACAGACCATATAGCCCAGGCAAAAGACACTTTAGTAACATTTGAGGTATTACCTCCATTGAAAGGGAAAACCATCTCTTCTTTGTATGAACATTTGGACCCTCTGATGGAATTTAAGCCATCATGGATAAACGTTACCTACCACCGAAGTGAGACTATGTTTAAGAAAAAACTAGACGGCACTTTTGAAAAAGTAGATGTACGTAAACGACCTGGAACGGTGGGTATTTGTGCGGCTATTATGAACCATTACAATATTGACGCGGTACCACATATTATTTGCGGAGGCTTCACACAACGTGAAACCGAGGACGCCTTAATAGATTTACAATTTTTGGGTATTGATAATGCATTAGTGTTACGTGGTGACGCGGCAAAGAATGAGTCAAGTTTTGAACCAGAAATAGGAGGCAATAAATTTGCAATTGATTTATTGAAACAAGTGGACCAGTTAAACCATGGTATTTATTTAGACAAGGATATTTTGAATGGCGGGAAAACTGATTTTTGCATGGGTGTTGCTGGTTACCCCGAAAAACATTTTGAAGCACCAAACTTCGAAATTGATTTATTGAAAACAAAAGAAAAAGTAGATGCAGGTGCAGGGTATATAATGACACAGATGTTTTTCGATAATCAAAAATATTTCGATTATGTAAAAGCTTGTCGTGAAATTGGTATCAATGTTCCAATTATTCCAGGTTTAAAACCAATCACAAATAAGAAACAGTTAACTATTTTACCAAGAATATTTCATGTGGACATTCCTACCGATTTGTCAAATGCAATTAACAAATGTAAGACCGACGCAGAATGTGAGCAGGTTGGAAAAGAATGGTTAATTCAACAAAGCAAGGAGCTGAAAGCGGCTAAGGTGCCGGTTTTACACTATTATACACTAGGCAAACCTCAGGTGATAAAAGAAGTAGTTTCTAGCGTGTTTTAATTTTCACTAAAAACATTTATAAAAAAGGGAGTAAGTTATTTACTCCCTTTTTTGTTTGCAGCTTGCAAGAAATCGTTGAATTGCTCAATGGTTAAATTCTTCGCAATAATTTTTTTATTGCTATCTAATAAATAAAAAGTAGGCGTTTTATATACATCGTATAATTGACGAATAGTAGTTGGTTTACCTTCTTGTATTTCTTTATTTAAATCAGCCTCAGTTTGGTACGCATGTGTCCACCCTGTTAATTTGTTATCCTTAATATACGTTTTCCATAGAGCTACTTCCTTAGCATTGGTATTCACGCCAAGCATGGTTACACCAAGTGCTTTCCAACTTGCATTATAAACTGAATCTAAGCGGGGCACTTCTACTTTGCAATGTCCGCAGGTCGGGTCCCAAAATGCAATAAAAACATAGGGCGATTTTATAGTATAAAGGGATATTTTTTTATCTAGTAAATCGTTTATAACTAGTGCAGGTGCGGCTAAACCTAATTGGTTAGCCATCATGCTGTACGCTCTTTCCTTAATAGATTTATTCGACGCTTCATTTAATAAAACAGTATCCCCTTTTGCAAAAAAGTTTTGATAAATATATAAGAACACTTTGTCCTGTCCCATAAATTCAGGGGCAATGTATTTATTGGTGAATTTAAAAAGCAAGAAAGGATATATTTCTTTACCTGTTTTTGCTACAGTTAACATGTAGTTCACTTCGTCAATAATAGAATCGGGTTCACGAGAAACATAATTTTTAAAATATTCGTCAAGCTTGTCTTCAAAGAAGGGCGTGCGAATTAAACGGTTGTCGTTAAATACTACATTATCCCAGTAATGTTCTTTCACAAAATAAAAAGGGTATAAAGAATCAGCTTTTCCGTTAACTATAGGTATAGCAGGCGCTTCAGGCCTTTGCATCACGTTTAATAAGTAGCTCATCATAGAATTTGGATTTGCCTCCATAAAGGCTTTTCTATTTTCCTTAACTTCCTTATCCTTTAAGGCATATGCTGCTTTAAAGTTTGCAGAATCTTGAGCAGTTGTTGCATTTTTAAAGTTTGTTTCAAGGGCGCTTAATTGTCCACCTAATTCATTTATCGATTTTGAATAAGCTTGAAACAATTCGTTTTCTTTTGATCCAATTATTTCTACTTTGTTTAGTGCAAGCGTGTCGGCAATAATTTTAAATTGTTGACCTTCGTCTACAATAAAATCAAACAAAATGGTAAATTTTGGAGAAATTACAAAGTAAATCCCAGGAGT
>JBEDKT010000107.1:0-6086 GCA_041172025.1 Bacteroidota bacterium | reverse complement strand
GCTTTAATATATTCTATAACCAAGGGAGTAATGTCCGCCGCTTTATCCCATTCAGGTTGTAAATATAATTTGCAATAAGGTTGCACTTGCTTTGCATAGGTTTCGGCCCATTCAAAATCGTGTACATTAAATATGACTACTTTTAGTTCCGAAGCATATTGTAAATTTTCAGGTAGGGGTGCTTTAAATTTCTTAGGAGATAAGCAAACCCAATCCCAGTCACCGGTTAAAGGACTCGATCCCGATGTTTCAATATTTGTTTCAAAACCAGCAGCTTCTAATTCCGCAGTTAAATGAGTTAAGTCGTGTAATGTTGGTTCACCACCCGTAATAATAGCCAAGCGGCTTGGATGTTGCAAGGCAGCTTTTACAATTTCTTCAGTCGATAAAATTGGATGTTTAGTTGCGTCCCAGCTATCTTTTACATCACACCAAACACAGCCCACATCGCAGCCTGCTAGCCTAATAAAAAATGCTGCTTTACCTTGGTGATATCCCTCACCTTGTAAAGAATAAAACAGTTCCATTACTGGATATTGTGTAGTTAGTTCCACTTGAATAATAGTTTCGGTATTAAAGGCCTTCGTAAGCCTTCATTGTGTTTTTTAATAATCCTGCAATTGTCATAAGTCCAACGCCGCCAGGTACGGGAGTAATAGCAGCTGCTTTTTCGCAAGCTTCTGCGTAATTAACATCCCCTTTAATTCTAAATCCTTTTTTTGCAGTGGCGTCTTCAACCCTTGTAATTCCAACATCTACAATAACAGCACCAGGCTTGATCATATCACCTGTTAAGAAATTAGGCACGCCTAATGCGGCAACAATAATATCGGCATCTAAACAAAACTGTTTCAAATTTTTTGTATGACTATGACAAACCGTTACGGTGCAATTTCCTTGTGGAATATTACTACTAAGTAAAATACTCATTGGGCGTCCAACAATATTACTACGGCCAATTACTACTGCATTTTTCCCTTTCGTATCTATCTTAAAAAATTCAAACATTAACAAAATACCATAGGGAGTTGCAGGAATAAAAGTATTTAAACCTTGCACTAAACGTCCCACATTTACCGGGTGAAAACCATCTACATCCTTTGCAGGATTTATAGCTTCAATAACATTTGATTCTTTAATATGTTTTGGTAAAGGCAATTGAACTAAAATGCCATCTACTTTTGGGTCCTTGTTTAAGGCTTCAATTTGTTGCAATAAAATAGTTTCTTCTACATCAGCCTCGAACCTATACAAGGACGACTCGAATCCTGTTTCTTCACAATTTTTCACTTTGCTAGCCACATAGGTTTCGCTTGCGCCATTGGAGCCTACTAAAATAGCAGCCAAATGTGGGGTTCTTTTACCTGCAGCCTTAAGGGCTTGCGTTTGCAATAACAAGTCCGCTTTTACTGCTGCGGAAGCAATTTTACCGTCTAATACTAACATATCGCAAATTTAGTCATTTCCCCATTATCTTTGTCTCTTAAACTATTGTATGGAACAAAACCCAAACCAGCCCTTAAATATTGAAATTAGCGAAGAAATTGCCGAGGGTGCTTATGCCAACCTAGCTATTATAACCCACAGCAATGCTGAGTTTGTGGTTGATTTTGTGAATGTAATGCCAGGTACCCCAAAAAGCAAGGTAAAGTCACGTGTGATACTTACACCTATGCATGCAAAACGTTTTATGAAGGCTTTAGTGGAAAATGTAGAAAGGTATGAAGAAGCAAATGGTGCAATAGGTGACATGTCACCAGTTGAAATACCCATGAATTTTGGGGGTCCAACTGCACAGGCTTAATTACCAGTCCTGCTTATTTTCGGCATAACTATAGTAACCTTCGGTACTTACTATAATGTGGTCAATTAATTTAATATCAAAATAGGTGGCTGCTTTTTTTACTTTTTCAGTGAGTAAATCGTCCATCCTGCTTGGCTGTAACTGACCACTTGGGTGGTTGTGGCATATTATTATGCCCGTAGCTTCATGCCTTAAGGCTAATTTGAATAAGATCCTAGGATCGGCAATGGTGCCAGTAAGCCCCCCTTCGCTAAGCATTTCTTCGTGTATAATTTTGTTCGCTTGGTTTAGTAATAGCACCATAAAAATTTCTTTGCTTTCAAACTGTAAAGCGTATTTCAAATGCTCCGCAACATCCCCGCTCTGCCTAATATTCTTTTTTAATACAGGAGGGTGCATTCTTCTGGAACCTAGTTCTATGGCGGCAAGTACACGAATTATTTTCACGCTACCAATACCTTTTATTTTTAAAGCTAATAAATCGGGAAGGGTTTGTTTGGATAATTTTTGCAAACTATTTTGAGCCGATTGCAATAGTTTTCTTGCTAATTCAATGGCATTATTTTCGGCAGTGCCATGTTGGAGTAAAATTGCAATTAATTCCACCTCGCTTAAATGCTTGGCACCTTTAGTGGACAATTTATGAATGGGCTGGTCCTCGGGGGCCCAATGCTTTATATTATTATGTTGCTGCATTAATTTTCGTCAAATGTAGGCGGGGAGGCAATGCGCCATAAGGGTATAAATACTAGGAAAAAAATAGAATTTTACCCTAGGTGAATGAGTTGTTGAAAAGTAGGAGTGCTTTTATCGGTTTAATGTAAACGTAATTGATAACTTTGGAGCACATTCAACACCTCATGAACCCATCTGTTAAAATATTCGCTGGAAATGGCTCTCAAGCCTTAGCGGAAAAAATTGCCCAACGTTTTGGCACCCCCAACGGTAAAATAAATATCCAAAAATTTAGTGATGGCGAGTTTCAGCCTATCTTTTTGGAAAGTATACGTGGGGATTATGTTTTTTTAGTACAAAGTACTTATGCGCCTTCTGACAACCTAATGGAACTATTAATGATGATTGACGCGGCCAAGCGTGCTAGCGCCTATAAAATCATTGCTGTAGTGCCTTATTATGGTTTCGCAAGGCAGGACAGAAAGGATAAGCCAAGGGTTGCGATAGGAGCAAAATTAATTGCCACTTTATTAGAAGCAGCAGGTGCAAATAGGGTAATTACAATGGATTTACACGCAGCACAAATACAAGGCTTCTTTGATGTGCCAGTGGATCACCTTGATAGTTCAGCTATTTTCATTCCTTATATAGAACAATTGAAGTTAGAAAACCTAGCTTTCGCAGCACCGGACGTGGGCAGTACCAACCGTGTGCGTGAGGTAGCTAATTACTTTAACGCCGAAATGGTAATTTGTGATAAGCACCGTAAACGTGCCAACGAAATTGCCAGTATGGTAGTTATTGGGGATGTAACAGGTAAGGATATTGTTATTGTGGACGACATATGTGATACAGGAGGAACTTTGGTTAAAGCAGCTGCTTTACTAAAAGAGAAAGGAGCTAGAACAGTGCGCGCTTTAATAACACACCCGGTACTTAGTGGAAAAGCATACGAAAACATTGAAAACAGTGTATTAGAAGAACTAGTGGTATGTGACACTATTCCATTGAAAAATACATCGCCAAAAATTAAAGTATTGACAGTTGCCGACCTATTTGCGATAGCTATACGTAATGCTTATGAAAATAAGAGTATTACTAGCTTATTTGTACACTCACAATTGAAGGCAAGGGGTTAATAATCAATAAGTTATTAAATAAGAAGGAGAGACTTTGGTTTCTCCTTCTTTATTTATTACCTTCGCCGTCCATTATTTATAAACAACAATTTCATTAAAATGAAGACAATTACAATCGAAGGTCACTTGAGGACCGAAAGTGGCAAAAAAGTCGCCCGCCAACTTCGCTCTCAGGACAACGTACTGGCGGTAATTTACGGGGGTGCTACAGAAGTAAATTTTTACGCTCCAACTAAAGCTTTCAAAAACTTAGTTTACACAAGCGAATTTATGTTAGCAGAAGTAACAGTTGAGGGTAAAACTTACAAATGTATTTTGAAGGATTTACAATTCCACAAAGTAACAGATGCATTATTACACGTTGACTTATTAGAGTTAGTAGAAGACAAAAAAGTAATCGCTACTTTGCCTTTGAAGACTATAGGAGTTTCAGTAGGTGTTAAAGCAGGTGGTAAGTTAGTTATCAAAATGAAGTCTTTAAAAGTGAAAGCTTTACCTAAGGATTTAAGAGAGTGTATCGAATTAGATATCACTAACCTTGAATTGAATGGCAACTTACGTGTACAAGACGTTATTGCACCAAATATGGAGATATTGAATCCAGCTCGTATTCCAGTTGCGTCTGTTGTAATGACACGTCAATTGAAGCAAGAGGAGAATGCAGCAGCAGCTCCAGCAAAAAAATAAAACTTTAATTAGTTATATATAATAAATCCTTCCCGTTTACTCGGGAGGGATTTGTTTTTTAGGATACTTTTATAAAATTTAAAGTATCGTAAAAACTTCTAATGATCTTAAAAATCCCCTAAGGGATTTTTTTGCTTAAATTTGAATTACCATGCAAAAGTTTTTAATCATAGGGTTGGGTAATGTGGGTGCAGAATATGCGCATACCAGACATAATATCGGGTTTGATGTACTGGATGCTTTTGTAATAAAGCATGGTGGTTTTTTTAAGCTAGACCGTTTAGCTGAAGTGGCTGAAGTAAAATGGAAGGGCAAAGTATTTGTTTGTGTAAAGCCCACTACTTTTATGAACTTAAGCGGTAAGGCATTTAAGTATTGGATGGACAAAGAAAAAATAGAATTACAAAATACATTAACCATTGTAGATGACTTAGCATTGCCTATTTCAAAACTACGTTTACGTGCAACTGGTTCAGATGCTGGACATAATGGTTTAAAGGATATACAATTAACATTAGGTACAGACGCTTATCCTAAATTGCGATTTGGTATTGGAAATAATTTTGCCAAAGGACAACAAATAGATTTTGTGTTGGGTAGATGGGCTGCTGACGAGAAAAAATTAATTAGTTTAAAAATTGAAAAGTCAATAGAAGTGATTGAATCCTTTGCTGCAATTGGTTTAGAAAGGACAATGACCATTGCTAATGGAATGGACATTAAATTAGAAGCGTAATACTGCATTAAATTTATTCTTATGAGCATATATTGTATTGGCCGAAACTATGTTGCACATGCAAAAGAACTAGGAAACGAAGTGCCCACTTCGCCAGTTATTTTTATGAAACCTGCTACCGCGGTATTGGGAAAAGGGGAACACTTAACTATTCCTAGTTTTACGAATGACTTACATTATGAAGCTGAATTAGTTTTACGCGTAAACCAAATGGCGAAAAATATAAAGGGTGCCAATGTGTTGGATTATTGTGACGCTATCACCGTAGGCATAGATTTTACTGCAAGGGATTTGCAAAACAAATTAAAAGAAAAAGGCTTGCCTTGGGAAAAGGCAAAAGCCTTTGACGATTCAGCAGTAGTAGGCGAGTGGATACCACTTACACAGGACATGTTTGAAACGCCATTTCATTTTTCCATGACACAAAACGGCAATATGGTTCAAGAAGGTGATTCTTCCCTAATGATATTTTCTTTATCACAAATAATAGACAGCATAACCGAATATTTTACTATTTATCCCGACGACCTAATTTACACAGGCACCCCAGTTGGAGTGGGCCCTACTTCGAAGGGGGATGTATTTGAGGGATTTTTTGAAGGAAAACCTGTTTTTAAGGTTAAAGTGAACCCTTAATTTCAAAAAAATAATGTAGTTTTGCCACCCTCCAAAGGAGGTAAATAACCATAAGGCGAGGTAGCTCAGTTGGTTAGAGCACAGGATTCATAACCCTGAGGTCCCGGGTTCAAATCCCGGTCTCGCTACTGACGGGGATATTTCAGGTTCAACCTGATTTATCCCCTTTTTTTTTACCTCGTAATCCTTTGATATTGTGTTAGATAGAACAACAAACGAGTTGATTTCCTTGGTTAGATATTGGTGATTTTTCACATCGTAGTAAATACCATCGGGGAACAGGGTTTGTTGTAGGTTTCGTTTGTCTTCTAAACCCACGGAACCCCATATTTTACTGATGTTTTGTAGTCGTTCAACTGATTTTTCAATCATTTTTTCAAGGTTAGATATTTCTGGTAGTGTCTTATTC
>JBEDKT010000106.1:0-8186 GCA_041172025.1 Bacteroidota bacterium | reverse complement strand
CATTTCAGCTACAGTTACCTGATTTTTATTATACATGAATTCAATATCGCTTATCTCACCACAATAAACCTGAATGCCGTTTATATTATTAGCTAACTGAATAATAAAATCAATTACCTTTTTACTAACCGGGAATTGCTTAAAGTGAGAGGGCTCCAATAATAATACTCGATTCACATCTTCCCCAGTTCTCCAATTAGGGTCGACATTATATGAATTATAAATTAATGTTGGTTTTGAGGTATCTAAAGTAGGCAGTGGTGTTGTAGGCAATATTGAATGCAAATCCAAGGTCATAGTATCCCTTAGGATTTCAGGGACTGGCATTAAAGCTACTTCTTCGTATGACTTATCTAAAAATGTATTTACCTGTTTTGTGAATGTGTACTTGTTAATGTTTTCTTGGTTACAATAATATTTTTTTGAAGAAAAAGCGCCAGCTACCCATTGCCAACTACAATTATTGCTCGCGATATCGCCATCTAATAAATGATAATAAAGCCATTTTGAAGGTTGTACCCAATGTGATTTAGCAATATTGCAAACAATAGTACCTAAATACATCCTTATATGATTATGTAAATAACCGGTGGTGTAAAGTTTGTTTATTTGATCATCAATAATTTGGATACCAGTTTCTGTAGTATATATTGCCTGTACCATTTCATTATGTAGTACGTCGGGTTGGGCTTGTTTTAAATCTTCCCAAATTAACTCCTTTTTACTTTGCCAAACCCTTTGGTAATATTCCCGCCAAGCAAGTTCTTGCATTAATTTTTCTATTTCATATGGCTTGTACCCTTTTTCAACAATTGCATCCTTAACTTGTTTTAAGGAAATTACGCCCCTTGAAATATAGGGCGACAAATACGTTATACTCCCATTTATAAAATTTCTGGTGTTGGCATACTTTACTGGATCTATACCATTGATCCTTTCAATTATTGAATGGTAGCTGGTGGGGAATAAATCGTTCATGAAATATAAGTTTAAGGCTTTGCATAGGCTAGCCTTTGTAAGCGACTAGTTGTGTGATAACTATCAAGCCCTGAACAAGAAATGGTGCCGGCTTTTTCAATATCTAAATAACCGTCTTCGTTTAAACAATCGGCAGGGAAATTAAGTTGAACTATTTCTCCAATAATCATTATGGTATTGTTTATACTTAGGTTAATTCTTTCTCTAAATTCAATTGCAAGTTGAATATTACTTTCTTTTACAAAGGGGGCAACAAATTCATTTTTGTACTCAACGGTTAAAGCAGTCGCTTCGAATTCCGAAATTTCCTTTGGATAACTTGCAGCTGTTTGATGCGCCTGTTTGTAAATATATTCGTTAATATGATTTATGGTGTAAACACCTGTTGCTAAAATATTGCTTAATGTGTGTCGCTCCACCGAATCAGGCCTCATTATAAAACTTATGAGTGGGGGATTTGCACCAATATGAACTATTGAACTAAAAATAGCTAAATTGGTTTGACCTTCTTTATTAGTAGTGCCAATTAAACAAACACTTTTAAATCCGCCAACACTATTAATTAAGTGAGCCCTTTTGCGCTGCTCCATGTCCATTAATTCGGTATTCGTTATTTGTGTTATCATTATAAATTTTGCGTGTCTAAGCTGCTCAAAAATTGTGCTGCATTTTTTAAATGGTGCTGTTGCTTTTCAGCAGGCATTTTATCAAACATGTGTACAAGCATTCCAAGTCGAGGGTTTTGTAAAAAGAAACTACGGTGTTCGTGCATAAAACGCCAAAACAAACCATCCCAAGTTGCTTGCCAATCCCCTTTTTCGTAATCACTCATCTTCATTAAGTAATTACTTCCACTTATATAAGGCTTGGTAGTCATTAAGCCGCCATCAGCAAATTGAGTCATGCCATATACATTGGGGACCATCACCCAATCATAGGAGTCAATAAACATTTCCATAAACCAACGGTGCACTTCATTGGGGTCGAACTCACATAAAAGCATAAAATTTCCTAGCACCATTAAGCGTTCAATATGATGGCAGTACCCGGTTTTTAAAATCTTCTTAATAGTGCTGTCAATTGGTGCAATACCCGTCTCCCCTGTCCAAAAACTTGGAGGTATTTTTCTGGTAAATTTCCAGTAGTTGGTTGTACGCTGCTTGGTGCCTTCGCGCTCATACACAATACGGATAAATTCTCGCCAGCCCATTACCTGCCTTACAAAACCTTCCAATGAATTTAAAGGAATATTCGTTTGTGCTGAATAGGCAATAGCTTGTTCAATAATTTGCATTGGCTGCAATAACCCAATATTAAGCATGGGTGACAATACAGAATGGTGCAGTACAACTTCTTTAGTGACAATTGCATCTTCATAAATTCCAAACTTTTCGAATCGGTTATGCAAAAAATCGTTTAGCCAGTTTTCTGCATCTTCAAAAGTGACCACAAATAAAGAGTCGTTATTTATGACCCCATAATTGTTTCCAAAAAACTGTTCAACATATTCTTTTGCTTCGGCAATATATTTATTTTGCTTTGGAACTGTGAGTGTTGGTACTTTTTCTTTCTTGGGAAACTTGGCCCTGTTTTCTGCATCAAAAGTCCATTTGCCTCCCAAGGGCTTCCCTTCCTTGTCTAATAAAATAGCTAGCTGCTTTCTTTGCCAAGTATAAAAATCGGTTTGAAAATATTTGTTTTTCTTATTAAAATAATCATCAACCCCTTTAATAGTATTAATAAAATTGGGATTATCGTAAACATGTAAGTGTATTTCATATTTTTTGCACGCTTGTTGTAAACGCTTCATTAACCAATTGTCAACAGCATCCACAATATGAACATCAGTAACTTGTTCCTTTGCAAGCTTGGCTATAAGTTTACTACAATCACTTTCTTGCACCTGGTTTTCAATGTATGTGACTGTATGTGATTGCTTTTGCAACCAGTCCTCATAAAATTTCATACTAGCCCTATGTAAGACTAATTTTTGTTTATGAAAATTGTATTGCTTAAAATAAAGCCATTCTTCAAGCAAATAAATTTCCCTTCCTTTTTCAACTGCAGGGTGCACTTTAAAAAGCTGATTGGGGAAAACAATGGTAACACCTTTTGACATAGTTTTAATTATGAAGAATTGCGTCCCATAATAAATGCCTTACCTGTAATGATTGTAAAGAAGCACTAGCAGCAGCCTCCCATTTGCTTTCGTCATTACCGCAAAGTTCCGATACCATTGCTAAGGCTAAATGACTATGGTGTCCGCCATCAACTTCTATATGGCGTTCGATATAATACTTGAAAATGGAAACCTTTTCGGGATAGGCAGCATAAATATCATTTAAAATTTTTGTGAACATGTCTGGAATTAAATCCTCCCTTCCAAAAGTAAATACTGCTGCCTTTACATGTAATGGAGCGTTTTGTGCTATATCGAAAGTGAATGCTAAAAATTGTTTTACACCGCTAGGCAAGGTTGAGTCATTGATAGCTGGAATAATCGCTTTACCACTTTTAATGTCATCCAATAAGGCGTCAATTAAACTAGTTGACGCTCCCATTTGGCACATTGCTTTAATGTACAATTCAAAATGACTTATTCTTTCATCGTTTTCGTCAACATCGGACTCCTCGCCCAAAACAATTTCATTAATTAAAAAACGTGTATTTGCATCTCCCACTGGCATCCATGGAATGGAAACAGAAGTTAGCCCAATTTGTAAAGATTTTAATAAGCTCATAAAATCCCAAACAGCAAACACATGGAATTGCGAAAATTTTTGTAAGCCACTTAAATCATTTATTTGAGTATACACTTTATGGGCTAATAGCTGGGTCCTTGCTGATTGAATTTTTTCCTTTAGGTTATTTATCTGTGTGTTCATATGCTAATTTTTTTGCGAAATAAAATGGATTGCCTATTTAAGCTCAATTATTCTTTCCATTCAATAGGAATGATAATTTCATTTGTTCTGCCAATGAATTGAAAAGGAGCATTATAACCCAAAAAGGAAAAAGCACCAATTGCCTTGATATTTCTTTGTGCTAAAACTTGTTGTAACTTAATTGTATTAGAAGCAATTTTTTCGTCTGTTGCATACCCGCCAAAACTAATTACTGCAACATATTCGGGTTGGCTTTGTTGAATTTGAATATTTTTGTCCTTTGGAGTAGGCAGGTTTTTAGTAGCATATTTTTCGGGCATTACGAAACTCATACTCGAACCCTTTTCAGACATAGTCATTCTTACGGGAGCAGTCATTGAAATGCTTTCATTTTGCTCATTGCCTCCAAAAATAAAACCAGCCAACTTTCTAAACCCATTACTCGCCAAGCCCTTATAATTTGTTGCAGGTGAATAAATAGTCGCAAACGTTGCTATCGGATAATAGCGAATTTCAATGTCTTTGTCCTGTAGGACTAGCCTGTATTTTTGCTTCTCCGTCTTAAGCGGATTAATGCGTACAAATGACTGAAAAATGAAATATATTATAACTAATGTTAATATAATAAGAAGCGCTTTCATACTAAGTGTTTCTACAATAACAATTAGTGGCCTTTTTTGTTCGATTACGCTAAGGGCGTATTAATGGCGTATTATCTTTGATAATTACTAGTAGTAGCTACTCCAGCAGTATCTGTTAAAATAAAAGTGTATTTGCTATTTGCGTCCCAGCTGTATTTTACATAAGCATTTTTTGTGCCTATCTTATAAGTTAATAAATAGCCGTTGGTTCCAACAGCAGCGAAGTCGGTAATAGCTGCCCCTTTTAAAGGAGTTGTAGCCGGACGAATTGGCTTTGAGAATGCCTGTGGTAATATTTGGTTTTCTGGAGCCGTTGTTGACGGGTCCAAGGTAACTTTTCCTTTCATCGCGCCAACGACATAAGGATAGTTTGCGGTTCCATGATAGTGATATATGCTGTTACTAACTACATGACCATGACAAGTATCTAAAGTTGCCATTGCGGAACCATCTGGTTCTTTAGCACCATAAACTGCAAATCCATCTAACGCAAATGCAATAGGTTTTAATCCTGAAGTAGTTGACAAATGCAAGGGCGCTGCATGATAATGATAGTCATCTCCCTTACCACAATGGCCACCCCAATTATCTAACTCCCCAATCAAATAAGAATCTTCTCCACGATTATTTAAGGCATTAAAAATAGGAATACCATTAACCGCTACCGCTACTGCACCTTTCATTAAATTTGTTTTTGTACTTAATGGTGTAGTTGCATAAGCAGGTTGTAATGGAATAGACCAACTATTGTCAAGCGTATAGGGTTGCGAAACAGGCACTTGTTGTTGCCAATTTGTAATACCTACCATCATATTATGATTGGGTATACCAGTGGATGCAATATAAAAATAAGTGTCATCCCACCTAGTGCTAAGTGTTGGCTTAAATGGTGCAAATGCAGAGTCAATGAACCCAGTAGTTGTTTTAGGAATAGTTACTGAAATATTAGTAGTGCTATCCGTATTACTTGTCCCTGTATCAGTAGCAGATTTACTACATGCAACCCCAACTATTGTAATTACTATAAAAACAATCGAAGCAAGGTTTAAACTATTGCTTAAAATATATTTTTTAAATAAAATTGGTTTTGCAATTTTAAAAAGCAAAAGTGGTAGTAATAAAATAAGTAAATATTGTAATGCAGTAAAAAATAAGTTTGAAATTGAAAAAGCTACCGGTTGTACATTGTAAATATTATTTACTTCCTTTAGTTTATTAATTTTTAATGTGACTAATTTTTGATCCTTTGCGCTTAATGCTGCAAACGGAATTGCGAATAATTTTCCGTTTTCTCTTTCTAGATAAATTACATCCCCTTTATTCATCAAAAAATTTCCTTGTATTGTTAACCCGTTTTTTAATTTCCAGGTATTAAATAGGTCACCATCCCCTTTATGGTAATGACCCCCACTATGCGCAAGTGACAATAATGGCATTACTGCACAAATTATTAATACTAAAAGGATTGATTTTTGTTTCATAACACGGTTTTATCTTGTATAAGTTACATTCATAATTGTACTGTCTAATATTTTGCCTCTTATTGCTGTTAGCATCACGTCCATAGATACTTGAGATGAAGCTACTGATATAGTCGGAGCAGCACTCAATGCATAAAGCGTTAAAATATAAGCTTTCGACCCAGGGCCTTGAGAGCAAGGAGGCGTATACGCATTTTTACCGTCTACTGTATTAATCCCAAAGGAACCAATGCTTTTTGAATTATTGGTTAATGAAGTAATGGTACTAGCAATATTATATAATACAAGATAAACATGTTTACTCTCTGTAGGATAACCAGGAGGATAGTGATGCATAGTAATTGCATAACTAGTCGTACCCGCTGGTGCATTAGACCATTGTAAGCCAGGTGAAAACCCACTACTATCGCATGTGAAAACCTTTGGATAAGCTCCATTGTTCACAAACCCATTACCCGTAAAGGTTAATTGTTTAGCAATAACAACGGTATCAGTTGTAGCAGTAGTTCCGCTACTTGTACCTTTTGTGCATCCACCTAATGCAATAATTGCTAGAAAAAATATTAGTGTTATTCTCATGTATGTTTTGGTTTTTCTGGTACTTAAATAATTCAATTAATCTCTAATGCAACGAACAGACAAACCTTCCGGCTTATTGCTCCAGGAACGGGCGAACCCACCACCCGGGCCCTGGTAACGGTTGTAAGCGCTTGGATAATTGGGAGGATAATCGTTGTTCTGTTCAGAACTCCACCAGTTACCATATGGATTGGAAGAATGTGCTAGACCATATGAGACATCGTTAATGAATCCGTCGGATCTACGTCGGCCGGCCAACAGACCTTTAAATCCACTATCATCCGCACTTCTTGTACCCAATTTAGTAGTTAAGGTTGTCCATTCTGCATCAGTAGGTATATGCCAACCTGTGGGAGCTAATCCCCTTACATCATTTACCGCATACCAGTTATATAACTTACCGTAAATAGGGCCGTTTGTTGGATCATTATTATAATAACACCAAGCGCCAGTGGTTAATCCATTCCAAGTAGATTGATCTGCTACATAAGGTATTACATCACCATTACGGTAGGTCATAACATCTAGGTTCTCTTTTGTCCACTGCTGAGTACCTATTACTATCGTGGGTAAAAACACCGCGACGGAAGAAGTAGAAGAAGAAGATGGCGAAGTCCAGGTTAAAGTTCCACTTCCAGTAGTTGTTAGTACTTGTCCAGTTGTTCCATGAGTGGTTGGAAACGTTACACTACCTGTAGTTAAAGCTCCATTTGTTCTTACACTAGTTACACTATTACTTCCTAATTGAATCGTATTGCTAGCAGAAACGGTTGCTCCACTTCCAATTGCAGTTGCGTTTGTAAGACTTGCAGAAGCAACATTTGCATTTGCACCGACGATTGTAATGTATGTTCCTGATGTATTATTCGTACCTGAATTATAACCTAATGATGTGTTATAGGATCCAATTGTATTTTGCAAAGAACTATAGCCAACCGCAGTATTTCTTCCATTACAGCATTCAGTATTAGCTAAAGAGTAAGAACCTATTGCTGTATTATAGTCGCTCCAAATTGGATTTGTACTTCCTCCAAGTGCACTAAAGCCTATAGCTGTATTGTCTGCTCCGTCTTTCATAAATCTTGCAGCCTGAGACCCTACAGCAGTATTTCTAGCTCCTCCACCAGCTCCATTTGATCCAAACAAAACTTGATAACCTATAGCTGTATTAGTATTGCCATTACCAGACCCCACACCAATTGTTAGACCATTCACAGTTAAATCATAAGGTCCTAAATTAACAGCTCCAGTTGCATTTGTATATGGAATACCCGAAGAAACTGTTGTCCAACTTAAAGTTCCACTTCCAGTAGTTGTTAATACTTGGCCAGTTGTTCCTGCAACATTTAATCCTGTTCCTCCATTAACAACCGCTATAGTCCCAGTAACTGATGCTGCTGGAATTGATGAAACAGCTGTTGTTACAAAAGCAGTTGTAGCTAACTGAGTCGTATTAGTTCCAGCAGTTGCTGTTGGGGCAAATGGTGTACCTGTAAATGTAGGAGATGAGCCTGTAATTTTTAATGCTAATTCAGAAGTCAGAGCAGTTATACTTGCCGTATTAGAAATTATATTTACTGTATTCGACGTAATGCTAGCTGTATTAGCAGCTATATTAGATG